>NZ_JBFXHE010000177.1:0-8727 GCF_050177295.1 Desulfobacter sp. | reverse complement strand
CATATTTCTCCATCTGTTTTTACCGGTGTCATTATGGGCTGTGGAGATAGCCCCCCGGATATCGGATCGTGAGATCATTGAAAAGCTTGCTGTTCTCGAAGAGGGGCAGAAAGCGCTCAGGGCTGAAATGAAATCGGGCCAGGAAGCGCTCAGGTCTGAAATGAGGTCGGGCCAGGAAGCACTTAATAAAAGACTGGATGATTTAAACAAAAGACAGGATGATTCAAATAATACGATGCTTGTTCTTTTCGGATCCCTCATCACGCTGATTGTGGCGCTTTTTGGTTATATCGCCTGGGATCGTCGTACCATGGTGAAGCCGGTGATTGAACAGGTCAATCGGCTGGAACGTAAAGTGCTGGCTGATCTGGATTTGGAACACTCGGATGGTTCACTTTTAAGAAGGCAGCTTGAGGCATTGAGACAATATGCCGGAAAGAATCCTGAATTTGCTGAAATACTGCGGGGATTGGCGCTGCTTTAGAAAAAAAGACAAGAAATTCGGGGTTCTGTAGAGAACCGTTTATACCCATTTGTCCTGGTACGAACCTTATACCGTACGCATAAATGCTTACGGACCCTTTCTTCGGTAAACCATTTGACCCGAGCCATCACTTCCGTGCTGTGCTGGTAGTGAAAATAAGCTGACCAGCCTTGGGTCGCATAGTTGATCTCATCAATATATCCATCAGTTAACGGCCCTTCACCGTAACCGCATTGGGTCTCCTGCACTGCACTGCAATTCTTCCGGCACATGCCATCCCTGCTACCCCGGAAGATCACCTGAAAGGATTTCCGTTTTCTACTCCCAGGCACTACGGCCTTCCCTTGATGTTCAAAAGGTCGGCATCTTCACAGTTGTTAGGGCATACGGACACCATATTTAATTATTGACATCCCCTGCCAGGGATTTTCGTGCATTATGTTTGACATCATGCTTGTTTCGTGATTATTGTATAAAATCCGTTTCAGACTATGCTACTCAACGATGTTTTGATTCTCTGAATGGAGTCACCGTGGGGAAATTGGATAAGATATTTACTATCATACTGAGTGGCGCATCAGACAACAATATCCTGTTTTCCGACTTGCGTCATATACTCGGTGCGCTTGGTTTTAACGAGCGCATCAAGGGTGACCACTTTATCTACAGCAAGATTGGTGTGGCGGAAATTATCAATCTGCAACCGCTGGGCAGTAAGGCAAAAGCGTACCAGGTGAAGCAGGTGCGAAACCTGATTCTTAAATATAAGCTGGCGAGGTAACAATTATGCAAAGCCGATACGAACTTATTATTTACTGGAGCGACGATGACCAATGCTTCATCGTTGAAGTGCCTGAACTACAGGGCTGCATGGCCGATGGATCAACTTATCGGGAAGCCGTAAAAAATGTCGAGGTTATTATTCAGGAATGGATTGAAACCGCCCGTCAACTTGGACGTCCCATACCGGAGCCAGCCGGAAAACTCATGTATGCATAGCAATTCAATACCTTTTTTGCCATTTTGCCAAATATATGGGTTGGGGGCAAATCTTTAATCTTGACACATGCGCATAATCGGTGGGGTGGTTGCTAATCAATGCCCTGATGGGTATATCATTTCATGGCGATTGATGTGAAAAAAGATATCCGTTATAGCTGATTGAAGTAAAAAAAAGGGGAGGGGGGGGGGACATGAAATCAAACCTATTGAACTGTGTGATGATTGTATTCATATTTCTCCATCTGTTTTTACCGGTGTCATTATGGGCTGTGGAGATAGCCCCCCGGATATCGGATCGTGAGATCATCGAAAAACTTGCTGTTCTGGAAGAGGGTCAGAAAGCGCTCAGGACTGAAATGAAATCGGGTCAGGAAGCACTTTCAATAAGACTATCAGACCTCAGGGCTGAAATGAAATCGGGTCAGGAAGCGCTTAATAAAAGACTGGATGATTTAAACAAAAGACAGGATGATTCAAATAATACGATGCTTGTTCTTTTCGGATCTCTCATCACGCTGATTGTGGCGCTTTTTGGTTATATCGCCTGGGATCGTCGTACCATGGTGAAGCCGGTGATTGAACAGGTCAATCGGCTGGAACGTAAAGTACTGGCTGATCTGGATTTGGAACACTCGGATGGTTCACTTTTAAGAAGGCAGCTTGAGGCATTGAGGCAATATGCCGGAAAGAATCCTGAATTTGCTGAAATATTGCGGAGGTTGGCGCTGCTTTAGTATTTTCTTTGTCTGTCATGGGGGAATTTTATCCGGACTGGCTGTTCAGTCAAGGGGGTATCTTGAAAGCTAAAACGCCAAAAACGAATAAGCTTACATAACATGAATTATCGAGCTGAACTCCCAAAATGCAAAAGGAGGTTAAACAGTATGAAAAAAAATCGCATGACGATTGATCCAGCTTTCTGTTGGAAAATTGTTCATACCAGGGCTACCATTTTTTTAAATTCAACATTTTTATTATTGACACCTTATGCATTGTTTTGTATTAAATTAAAAATTAGTTTTATCTAACTTAATTTTTATAATCATTGAAGCTTAGGGGGATGATTGATGGACGCTATGAAGTGCTTTTTAAATATCTGGGAAATCGAGCGCAATTTTAAATGTCCCGTGATCGGCGCCATGCTGTCTGTTGACAAGCATAAAGACATACTTAAAAAATGCGGCTGGGATGTCAGCGCCCTTAAACCCTATCAATACCACGCCTATCTTATGGGGTGCATGGGGGATGAAAATGCGGTGTCTATCAAGACAAACAACTATATCCGGCACCAGTCCGGAAAATATATGAAGCAAATTGCATCTCTTTTTAAAAAAAAGGATGCAAAAGGGGTAAGAGCGCTATGGAACGACTATTCGGCCCGGGGGATCATCGGTCCGGTGATGTATGCCATTGTTTCTCACACGGATACGGATGTTGAGTTGCTCCAGGATATCCATGGTGAAGTTCATATGCTTTCCCATGCCAATATGACGGAAGTTTTCAATATCCGGCGCAGGCTTGAAACTGCCGATCAGACCCTGGACCGGGAAAAAAGCAAGAGTTGTGAAAAAAGTAAAAAAATCCGGGACCTGGTCAGTCAGTTGAAGCAGGCTGGTAAAGAAAAGGATTCTTTTGCAGAGGAAAACACCCGGCTGAAAAAGAAACTTGCTGAACTTGAAACCCAAACCGCTTTGCAGCAGCCGTTAGTCCCTGATCGGAATCAGAATGTTGAACATCTTGAACAGGCATTGAGCTGTCAAAGGGAAGAGGCCCTTCGCACGGAACGGGAGAGAAAACAACTTGAGATTCAATTGTTCAGCGCCAGAAATGAGAACTCAATGCTTAGGGAAGAGTTTGCACAGATCTCTTCGGTCTTTGCCGCCGGGACAGATGATATATACACGTGCCGGGAACCTGAGACTTGTCCGGTACCAGGCTCCTGCCCCAACGCGGATTGTCCAAGACGCCGCCTGTGCGCCAGACGGATCTTTATGATAGGCGGAATTACGAAAATGAAATCCTACTACCGGCAGATTGTTGAAAATGCCGGTGGCGAGTTTGACTACCATGACGGTTATCTCAAAAACAGTAATGAGGATCTTGCCGCTAAAGTCAGACGGTGTGATGTGGTTGTCTGTCCCGTGAGCTGCAACAGCCATAATGCCTGTTTAAAGGTCAAGCATTTATGCACACGGTACAATAAAGAACTGAAAATTTTAAACAGCGCAAGCCTTTCAGCCGTTACCCAGGCGTTGATCGTTCCCGATGATGCTGTAAGTATCAACTAATGCCCATCCAGAAATAACATGTTGACATTTTTTCAATTTGGGAAATAATGGAGCTACAAAAATATTTGTGAAGACAAGATAGATATGGAAAAAGCGCCCGGCAAAGGGGTCCGGTTCACCATCATTTTTCCGGAATTGACTAAGAGCCTGTTTGGTAATTGATGAATCGGCTGCAATCTCATGAAAATGGCCCCAATTTCCCCAAATTTTATGCCAATAGTCCGGCTATTAACAGAAAATTTGTGAAAATTGGTTCTCATTTTCATGAAATTTCGCTTCGATTCCCTAATTACCAAACAGGCTCTAAAGAAGACTGATCCATGCAGATCCTGAACCCTTCCCGGTGGTATCTCCATCCGGTGTTTATTTTTGCCTGTTCCATTTTTGCCCTTGCCACATTTCTGGTCCTCACGGTCAGCCTTTACATGGAGATCCGTTCTGCCCTTGAGGTGGTGATGCTCAAGTTCAACATCGCACCCCAGGCCATTTTCCCCTCCAAAACCGGGATGACGATACTTGTCCTGAGCCTTTTGATCTTCGTGGTTCTGGCCGGCATTTTTTTAGCCTTTATCTATTACCAGAAAACCGCGAACCTGTTCCGGCTTCAGCACAATTTTATCTATAATTTCACCCATGAACTGAAAACGCCTGTAACGTCTCTTCGCCTTTACCTTGAAACCTTTATCCGTCATCCCATGGACCCTGGGGATGTAAAAAAATACAGTGCTGATATGCTCAAGGATATTGACCGGCTCACGGAGAATATAGACCGGATTCTTAACCTGGCACGCATAGAGAGCCAGAATTTCGGATCAAAGGTGACCCGGGAAAGCCTTGTGGTTTTTTTAAAGGAGTTCTGCCGGAAAAATGCCACCCTGTTCAGGGACCTTGACATCAAGATTGAAAATCAGTCAGGGGGCAGATTCGAGTATCCGGTAAACGCCTTTTTACTGGATATTCTGCTGACCAATATTTTTTCAAATGCCATCCGCTACAATGAAAGCCGCACACCCTGTCTGACCATTTTGTTTAAAAGTTACTTGCAGAAAGTCACCATAGATTTTATTGATAACGGTATCGGTGTGGATAAAGAGGAGGCAAAAAAGATTTTTCGAAAATTTTACCAGGCAAACAGGAATAATAACCATGCAACCACAGGGTCGGGCCTTGGGTTATACCTTGTATCAAGTATTGCTGCCATTCATGGCTGGCGAGCCTCGGTCTCCAGTGAAGGTAAGGGGAAAGGCGCCAAATTTACCATTACCATCCCCCGGGCAAGCATTGCCGGCGTCAGAGATAAGGCGTTATGGAAACGGCTGAGAAAAAACGTGTTCTGATCATAGAGGATGAATCCCATATTGCCGAGGGGATCAAGTTGAACCTCACCCTCCAGGGGTATGAGGCCAAAGTGGCTGCCGACGGCATTGAAGGCCTTGAAAAATGGCGTGCCTGGTTCCCTGATCTTATTGTTCTGGACATTATGCTGCCTATGGTTGACGGGTTTTCCATTCTCCAGACCATCCGCCGGGAAGATGAAAAGATCCCTGTGCTGATTTTATCGGCCCGGGGGGACACCCGGGATAAAGTTCGGGGATTGAAATACGGGGTGGATGATTACCTGTCCAAACCCTTTGATCTTGAAGAATTTCTTTTGCGGGTGGAGCGGCTTGTAAAGCGCAAAGAATGGTACGCACAGCCCCGAAAAGAGGAAAAAAAATCAGGCTGCCCTTTGTTTGAAGGAACCGCTTATTCCTTTGGGACAAATCACATTGATTTTGTGACATCCACGGCCCGGTGTGCAGCCGGTGAAGTGGTCCTGACCGAGCAGGAGATCACCTTGCTGCGGATTTTCATCGCCCACCAGGGAAAGCCGTTGTCCCGGAAAATGCTACTTAAGGCCGGGTGGGGATATGCCAGGGATACCACCACCCGGACCGTGGACAATTTCATTGTCAGATTCAGAAAATATTTTGAACCCGAACCCAAGTCCCCGGTCTATTTTAAAAGCCGCAGGTCTGTGGGCTATATTTTTGAACCCGGGGAATAAAAGGGGTTAATCCTGCCCTGCCAGAAGGAACATGGGCATAAACCGCGGATCCAGGTCCCGGGTCATGACATGGCCGTATTCCGACTCCAGTTCCCGAAAAAGTGTGTACAAAATGCCCTGGAGTGCTGTGGGCAGATCTGTCTCATGCATGCCGGATGCCCGGGCAGCCCATAATCCAAAATCCTTTGCCTGGGTATCGCCGATGGTCCCTTCCCGGCTGAAAAGCTGGGCAAAGAAATCCTTGAATTCAGAAATTTCAATGGGCGCAAGACTCAACGGCTTTGACGTGTTCAGGCCCATACGGTCCCGGACCCACAAGGTCAGGATCATGCTTTTGTATGTGAGCACCCCAAAGCTGAAGGTGGCAATGTCCACATCCAGGCGGTTGAGAAAGTCATCCAGGCAGATGATTTCATCCAGCTGCCGCCGGGTGGCCCTGATATCGGACAGGCTGGCAAAGTTGCGGTATAAGGTTTTGTTGGCATAGTTGGCAAAAAACATGGGCCGCTGGACCATGAGTCCTCCAATAATGCCCAGGTAGGTTTCCCCCAGAAAACTTAAGGGCAGGTTTTTTGCCCTGATAAAGCTTGTCTCATGCCATTTGCGCGCCATGGCCTGCAGCCTTGCGCCTTCCCTGCTTCCGGTTCTGAAAATATCTTCAAGAAAATATCTTTTAATCAGCCCCACGGCACGCTCCACGCTGATCTCGGCGCCTTCCATAAGCACATCAAGGCCCAGGCTTAAGGTTGACATGGTTTTTTCAAGGGGTTTTTCAATGGATTCCCGGTTCCTGATTCTTATCCTGTCTGCACTGATGCCTTTGTTGATCAGGGCGGCAAGTTCACTGTCAAGACCCGGTATTCCCCCTTGTGTATTGACTTGTTCCAGGGCTTTTACAAACAGGTTGTCACCTTTTAAAAACTGGGTGAAAAACATGGGCGGCATGGGAATATCCGGGTCAAATGCCTGGGGTTTACGGGGAGTTGCAGGTCTGGAAGGTAAGTTTTTACCGGCAACTGGCTGGTAAATACCAATGGCCTCATGGGCCGGTAAAAAGCCTTTTTCCGCCAGCCTGATGTTTTTCTGCCGGAACTGTTCCTCCTCTGCTTCGGCGGGCAGAAGGCTTAAGGTCTCAAGGAACAGGCCGTGGAGAACCGACAGGTCCATGGCGGCAAGGGTTCTTATCATCTGTTCGATTAATTGCGGGGCGTCATCGGGCAGACCATCTTCCCGGGGAGTATCCTGGGGCAAAAGATCTTCCTGGGGGTCTTCATCCGGGCCGGATTGCTGGTCAGGAAACCTGAAATAAAATTTATCATCCAGGGTAATGTAGTCGTCAAAATCCTCGGGCGGTACTTCATCGTGTTCCCGGATACAAATACGCATCTTCCGTGACAGATAATATTCCACAAAATCGGGTTTTTCCGTGATGACCCAGCGCAGAAGGCGTTGGGGATCGGCCTTGAATAAAAGGGAAAACACCTGGGTCATCATATGGGTATTGAGCCGGTCGTCATCCCAGACCTCCACGTCAAGGATATACTCCCACTGGCTGGATGCGGCCAGGGCCAGAACCGGAATAAAATCATCAACCCCGACTTTATGCATCAGGTAATACAGGTCCTGATCCGGAAAGGACTGGATCAGCGTGGCAGGGGAGGGGGCCTCCAGGATCATGTCAAGGGCTTTGGCCCCGTCGCTGACTATGATGTCCCGGCGCAAACTCTGCAACTTCAGTTCTTTTCTGGTTTTATTGGCCAGTTGATAATCGTTGTTCATATTAAGGATATTTCCCCCCGGGTTTGATTGATAAATGAATTAACGCGTTGTTTTCTGTGTTTTCTGTTTACATATATTGATGTACTGCCCCAAAGCCGGATCATGGGCAAACGGGGTGAAATATGTTAATGCGCCGTGAAAATCACCGGTATTCATCAGGCACACCCCCATGCACACACAAAGATCCTTGTTATCTGGAAACTGGGACAGCCCTTTGTCAAGAAAGGCCATGGCCCCGGAAAAATTTTTTTGCTTCTGGCAAATCATGGCAAGCCCCTGGAAAGCTCTGGGGCAAGGATAAAACTGCAATGCCTTTTCAAACAGATTCACGGCCATCTGCCCGGCATTTCTGACCCGTTTATCCCGGGCATATTCCCCGTGGGAAAAGGTCATGGCAAGCCTTGATAAGAAATCAGCATGCAAGGGGGCAAGCCCTTTATCCGGATGAAGGGTAATGCGGTTGATAAAATTTTCTAGATTGTCAAAAAAAGCCTGCCTGAGCCGGTCACCCCACCCCTTAACCCGGGAAAAGTCCATGTCCGGGTCCAGTTCCCACCAGGGCAGATCTTCTATGTTTTTTTGCCAGACACCCTCATGGGTCCATCCTTTTTGTAAGGCCCGGTTATACAAGGCTGTGCCGGGAAAGGTGACCAGCATATAAAACACCGTGCTCAAGGGGCCTAACCGGATCATAAGATCAATACTCTCCTGGATGGTGGCATCGGTCTCCCCCGGAGAGCCATAGATAAAATAGGCCCGGGGCAGGATACCTGCGGTACGCACCTTGTCAAAGGCCGCCACACAGATGTCATTGTCAATGGGTTTGCCAAGGATCTTTTTGATGGGCTCAGCCCCGGATTCAATGCCGAAGCTGATCTGGATGCATCCGGCCCGGCGCATGGGTCCAAGTATGCTCTCGTCAATATAATCCACCCGGGAGATGGCATTCCAGGTGATGCCAAGATCTGCCCGGATTATTTTTTCGCACAAGGCCCTGACTGCATCGCCATCCATGGTAAAGGTGTCGTCACTGATGAAAAAATGGGTTACGCCCTTTTGGGCAAGTGCCTTGATCTCTTCGAACAGCCATTGGGGGGAGTGGCGGCGGACAAGGGAGGTGCCCCAGA
>NZ_JBFXHE010000176.1:0-8816 GCF_050177295.1 Desulfobacter sp. | reverse complement strand
TTCAATCCTTTATTTACAGCTTATTAACATAAGACCATTTTTTCAAATTTTTGTACAATAGAAGTAGGGTGACATTCAATAGCTTCTATAAAGCCAACAAAATAGAAAATCAGCAGATACTAAATATCGGCTGAAGAACAATTTTTGGAGATAGTGCATGTCCATAATCAAGGAACAAACGCTTGAAGAGCTGAGGGATCTGGTAGTCAACAGCGGACCGGATGGGTTACTGGCTATTGTGATCCTGATTGTGGGCCTGGTCCTTGCCAACCTCATGACACGCATTCTGTATAAATTCCTGTTACGTTACATACCAAAGCAATCAACCGTCACGATCATCTGCATCATCTTCACTCTGCTGGCTGCCATGGTTGTCGTCGCTTTGGCATGCATTCAGCTGGGGTTGTCCCCAAGACCCATCCTTCGTTTGATGCTAATAGGCAGTTTTGTGGTCATCGGTATTATCCTGCTGATCGGCCCGCTGATGCCGACGTTGCCGTTCAAGGCAGGACAAATGGTGAGACTGGGTGAGTATATAGGTGTTGTGGAATCCACGTCCCTGCTCAACACCCGGCTGAGAACCTTTGACGGGAAAGTAGTGTATGTCCCCAACCGCAAAATCCTGGATGATATCATCATCAATTACCATCATACCGAAACCAGGCGGATAGCCATCGACATAGGAATCGGGTTCTTCGAAGACCTGATAAAAGCCAAGCAGGTTCTCGAAGAAATCATGATTGCAGATCCACGGGTTCTTCCCAAGCCTTCACCAGGGACAATGGTACTCACCATAGGTGAAAGCACTATTCAACTGGGAGCAAGATGCTGGGTCGCCAACGAAAATTTCTGGGTTACAAAGTGCGATCTCACTGAAAAAATCAAACTGCGCTTTGACTTTGAAGGAATTTCATTTGCTTTCAATCAGCTGGATGTTCACCTTCATACTTCCCATGATCCAACGGGTCTGGACGACAATACTGCTCAATTGTGCCACCAGTCCATGGATAGGAATAATGCGGCATCATAGCAAAAAAATCCGTCAACGTGATTGCAGATAGTTTTCACGACGTAACCGACATGACCCGCTTAGCCTGAAACCCTTTAAGGGATGGAGAAAAACACACATGGATATTGCCGCAGGAATGAAAATCATCAAAGAAAAATGGATCACAAAACCCCTGGGATTCAGGGTGCGGTTCCAGAAAAAAATTAATGATACCCTCGTCACCGAATACACTCCGGACATCTCAGACAATCTTCTGGATTCCGATGTGGTGGCCTGGCGGTATGCCTGGAAATTGTGGATGTCAACAAAATCGGATACAGCCCACATCATGGATGGTGAATTTGTCAATATCACCGTTGTCGACGACAAGGACAACCCGGTGAACTACTACGCCACCAACCAGGCTACCATCTATAATGTGAAGACATTACCTGCTGAATAACCAGGGCGCATTGAAAGCATTCGTTAGCTGGCCTATTCACCAATTTTTATTAATACAAAGGAGATAACCCTTATGAAAACTACATTCATTAAGTCAACCGCTTGCACGCTTGCGCTTCTTTTAGCCTTGCCGTTTGCAACGGCCTTTGCTCAGTCCAGCAACAGCCTTTCCGTGCAGGAAGCGCAGCAGATCGCAGAGGATGCCTACATCTACGGTCTGCCGATCGTGATGAACTACGCGATTATGAATGAGTATTGCGTGGACAAGAACTCGGGGCAATACAAGGCGCCGTTCAACACGATCTTTAACGAAGCCCGCGTCTTCACTTACAAAGACACGGCCGTCGTCACACCTAACAGCGACACACCGTATTCGATGATCTGGCTGGATCTGCGTGCGGAACCGATGGTGATCTCCGTACCGGCTGTGGAAAAAAAGCGATACTACTCTGTGCAACTTATCGACGGCAATACCTATAACTATGGCTATATCGGCAGCCGTGCAACGGGTGTCGGAGCCGGCAGCTACCTAGTGGTGGGTCCCGACTGGAAAGGCGATACCCCTGCAGGAATTAAAAAGGTATTCCAATCAACGACGCCCTTTGCTCTTACCGTTTTCCGCACTCAGCTCTTCAGCGCCGACGACATGTCTAACGTGTTGAAGGTTCAGGCCGGATACAAGGCCCAGCAGCTGTCCGCGTTCCTCAACCAACCTGCACCGCCCGCTGCACCGAAAATCGACTTCCTCCCGGCCACGACGTCGGGAATCAAGGCGAACTTTTACGAGTACCTCGACGCTGCCCTCCAGTTTGTGCCGGTCACGTCGGAGAACAAGGATATTCGGACTAAACTCGCCAGTATCGGCATCGGCCCGGGCAAGACTTTTGAATTCAAGGATCTCTCGCTGGAACATCAAGCTGCCGTCTTGCTGGCCATGAAAGAAGGCGACGGCAAAGTGGACGAATATCTGAGCAAGGGTGCCAAAGACATAAACGGATGGGCGATCGGTTCATTATTTGGTGACAGAGCCTTTTATAATGGTGATTGGCTGAAGCGTGCCGCCGCCGCCAAGGGTGGTATTTATGGAAACGACGGCATCGAGGCGATGTACCCAATGACGAGGATTGATGTTACCGGTAAGACTCTGGACGGCAGCAAGCACAACTACACGCTCACCTTCGCAGCGGGCAAACTTCCACCGGTGAACGCGTTCTGGTCGGTCACCATGTATGACGGCAAGAGCCAGCTGCTGATCCAGAATCCGATCAACCGCTATCTCATCAATTCGCCGATGCTGCCGAACATGAAGACCAACGCCGACGGCTCGCTGACGATCTACATCCAGAAAGAGAGCCCCGGCGCCGACAAGGAATCCAACTGGCTGCCCGCGCCGGACGGTCCGATCTATCTCGTCATGCGCCTCTATTGGCCGAAGACGGAAGCACCTTCCATCCTTCCAGCCGGCGCAGGAAGTTGGAATCCACCGGGAATCGTGCAGGCGAAGTGAATGCCGGTCTGGCAGCCGCGATTGCAAGTCAACATTGGCACAACATATGGCCGCCCAACATATGGCCGCCCAACAAAGCTAATCAGCGGAGCGCAAAAAGCCGCGCCCGCTGATTAGCGGCGTTATCAGACAACAGTATATTAATTAAGCGCTAAAAATATAATTTAAATGAGGAGAGAAAAAATGAAAAAAGTATGCGCCATCATCTCTTTGGTATGTATCCTGGGATTTACCGCATCCGCCCATGCGGAGTGGCAGTTCGGCATCGGTACCGGATTGGCCGCTCTGCAAGTAGACGGAGATTTGGGATTTAATGTAGCACATGCCGGCATCGGTCCTGTCATCGTGGATATGGATTTGTCTGCGTCAGACATTATGGATTATATGGAAACCGCCCTTGGATTTGGGATGTTTGCCACAGACGGCAAATGGATGATCCAGACGTCATTCAGTCAACTCAAACTGGAAGATGACCAACTGACGACCAAGGGAGCAAACACCATCGCCTCAGATGTTTCTTTTGAAATGCAGGGCGTAGAGCTGACCGTGGGGTATCCGTTGTATGCAAGCAAAAGTGTTGTTCTCAGGGGGTATACCGGATTTCGATACATCCGTCATGATCTGGAAGCCGATGTGGTGGTAAATGGGGTCACCGCTGTCGATCGGGAAATTGATGAAAACTGGACCGATGCACTGCTCGGTATTTCCGCCGATGTTCCCTTTGCTGACAAATGGAGTTGGAACACCAAATTCGACGTTGGATTCGGGGGATCGGAAAGCGCCTACTATGTCAATTCAGGCATTTCCTGGAAATTTGCAACACACTGGACCACAAGCCTTTACGGCCAGTATTATGCCGTAGATCTGGAAAACGGCAGCCCGGGTGATGCAGACTGGTATCTGTATGATGCAGACGAAACCACCCTGGGTCTGAAAATAGCGTACATATTTTAACCGGCTGCCACAGGCCGGACACAAGATAAAAACGATTAAAAGGCAATAATACCCCATGATCTTTCAGCCGATGAAACCGCGGATATGGGCATTGATCTGGCCACACCGGTGGTCGAATCCATTGGTGCCGAGCGCAAATCAAAATTTACCGAAACGATTTTCAAAGTTACGGTTGAAAAAAGGGATATGAAAAAGGCTGAAAAAGCAGGGGAGCACACCGTCCGAAATGCATTTGTCCATAAGAAGGCAATGGCGGATTAATGCTCTTTCGGTAATACATCAGTAAAAAAAGGAACAAAAACGATGAAACGAAATCTTTTCATTTTCGCGGTCATCGGGCTGATTTTTTTCAGTCCGGCTTTCACCATGGCATCAGAAACAGTGACCGTGGATAATTACGTCCGCGCCGAGACCGACATGACCATGGCGCGTTATGTCAAAATCGGGGCGTTGGGTAAATTTGTGCACATCCGCCAACCAACGCCCATTGACAAGCAGAATGTGATCCGCATGAATCGTGACACGATTTATTCCTTTGGTATTTTCGATCTTACTGAGCCGGTCACCATCGTGAAACCGGACAGCAAAGGGCGATTCCAGTCCATGCAGGTCATTAACCAGGACCACTATACGCTTACAGTCGATTACAATCAGGGAGAATATACATTCACAGAAGACAAGATTGGGACGCGGTATCTTTGCATTCTCATCCGGACATTTGTGAATGCGAGTGATCCGGCAGATATAACGGCGGCCAATAATTTGCAGGATCAGATTCAAGTCCGTCAAAAAAGCCCGGGAACGCATAATATCCCGGAATGGGACAAAGCCTCTCTGAGCAAAATGCGCGAAACGATCAATGTGCTGGCGGCAACCCGATCCACCTCCAGGAGCATGTTCGGCAACAAAAACGAGGTGGATCCGCTCAGCCATCTGATGGGTACGGCCTACGGGTGGGGCGGAAATCCGGATAAGGACGCGATCTATGAGAATGTGGTTCCCGAAAAAAACGATGGAAAAACACCCTATGTCCTGACGGTATCGGAAAAAGTGCCCGTGGAAGGGTTCGTATCCATCACCGTATACAATGCCAAAGGGTTTATGGAGAAAAACGCCCTGGATGCATATTCTGTCAATAACGTGACAGCCAAGCGTAATTCCGATGGGTCCGTGACGGTACATTTCGGAGGTGATCCCGGCATGCCCAACTATCTGCCGATCACACCGGGTTGGAATTACATCGTTCGGATGTATCGACCGCAGGAGAAAATTATTAACGGTTTCTGGACATTTCCCGATGCCAAACCGGCTACATAAGCATATCCTTATAATTTGCCACTGTAAGAAGGCCATTTAAAGAAGAACAAAAAGGAGAGCATCTTCAAATGAGTGCCATGGAAAAACTCAAAGAGGAAGTCCGGTCACTGCTGCTGGTCACCCTCTACTTTGCCGCCTGGCTGGGGGTGCTGATAATTATTAAAAAACTGATCCTGGCAGAATACGATATTGCATTCAAGGGATTGACAACTGCGCTGGTGGGGGCGCTGGTACTGGCCAAGGTGGTGCTGATTTTAGAACATGTTTCCCTGGGAGCCTGGTTGAAAAACCAGCCGGCGCTCACGGAAGTGATCGTGCGGACCCTTTTTTATGCATTTGGTGTGTTTGTGGTGCTGGTGCTGGAAAAATCCTTTGAGGGACGACATGAGTATGGAGGCTTTATACCGTCCATGATTGAATCATTTCAAACCGTCGAGGGGTTTCATGTGTGGGCAAATGTAATCTCTATATCCGGAGCGTTGCTGGTTTACAATATCTTTTCCGTATTTAAACAAATATTTGGTGAAGGGACGTTGCTTCGGGCGCTGTTAAGGCCGCTGCCGGAAGAACCATAACGTCGGGATTGGATGTTTACTGAATTAAAAGGAGGCCATTTCTGTGTCTGGATCTGGTCTGGAAACCGGTCGGTAAAAAAGCCGGTATTGTCAAAAAAATTATGAAAAAAAGCGGTCATAAATTCATGATTAGAAATGGGAAAAGCAAGGGCTGGCTTGAGCTTGAGTGAGCGTGGACTCGCTCAAGCCAGCCCAAAAAATAGGGAAACAGACCCAAATGGCCCAAACCCTTGGAAAGGTGCTAGTTCAACCCTTTTTTGGACATGATTTTTGACAGAACTAAAAAGCCAACAAGGAGATAAAATGAAAAACAGATTGATCAAAACGATGGTTAGCTGGTTTGTGATGGGCATCGTGGTGCTATTTTTTGCCCATTCAAGCGTGGCAGAAAATCAAGTGGAACTTGCAAAGAAACTGGCCAACCCTATTGCCAGCATGATCAATGTGCCTTTTCAAGTCAATTACGATGAGAACTTTGGACCCGATGACGAGGGGTCGAAATGGGTACTCAACATTCAGCCTGTCATCCCCTTTTCCATGGGCGATAACTGGAATATCATAACAAGGACAATCCTGCCGGTGATTGATACGGATGATCTTCCTGCTAAGGGCATGGGAGAATCAGGTATGGGTGATATTGTTGCCAGTCAATTCTTTTCCCCCAAAGCGATTAGCAAAGGAGGCTGGACCTGGGGGGTTGGCCCGGTATGGCTCCTGCCCACTGCCACAGAAGACACCCTCGGTGGTGAAAAATTCGGTATCGGACCGACCGGTGTTGCCCTGAAACAGCAGGGACCCTGGACATACGGTATGTTGGCAAATCATATCTGGTCGGTGGCTGGTGACGATGATCGGGCGGATATCAGTTCTACTTTAATGCAACCGTTCTTGGCCTATATAACCAGCACGCATACCACCTTCAGCCTGAATACGGAATCAACCTATGATTGGGAAAATAACGCGTGGTCGGTGCCTTTCAATTTCAGTGTAGCGCAGATGCTCAAGCTCGGCAAATTACCCGTTCAAATCTCTTTGGGTGTCCGCTATTGGGCCGATACAACCGAAAATGGCCCGGAAGGCTTTGGTGGGAGGTTCCAGTTCACCTTCATTTTCCCTAAATAACAGAGGTACAATCGAAATGATAATGCATGACTCCAATAAAAATACGTTTTATTGATCCATAAAGGAAATCACGTTGTTTAATTTGTACCCGAAATTTGGTTGCACCAACGTATTACGGTTGGGGTTTGCCCTCATACTACTTTCCTGCACCTCCACTTCCATTCAAGCCCAGGAAATGACTAACACCAAATTGGTCAAAGAAAATACGCTCGGTGGAACACAGCAGACTGCCGGCGGCAAGCTCACGATTAGACCCATTCGTACGGATAGCCCGCGCCACACACTCAAATCTCTTCTACGACTCAGGGATGAGCTGGAACAGATTTTGCTATCCTACAATTCAAATAGAACCCGCGATCTTGCCAGGCATTCCAAAATGATTACCTCTCAGATCCACGCATTCATAGGAACATAGTTTCGATACGGACCCTGGCGCAATAGAGTTCAAGGGCCATAACAGGATCTTGATGCAGGTCACTGCACATCAATACGATAGGACCACGACTGGTAATTGCCAGCACAAAACGGATCAGACCAGCTGTCGGCTTCCAGAGTAAATCCAGGGAAGTGATTGAAATCTCTTCAATTTTCCCATAAATTGTGCATTCGATTTTTGAGAATAGGTGTTGATGATCAAATAGCTCTAATAACCGTACTTTTTCACCATACTCTGGTGGTCTACCCGGGCCTTTTTTTTGAGGTATCTGTGCTTCGAAATAGGCCACACAGTTCTTTTTGGCTCTTATAATCAACGTAATCAATGGCGATTGATGCTGAACAGAGAACACCGAACCGGCCAGTTTGAAGACATCGGCACTGGGGGAAAAAAGCGTCCAGAGTAAGGACGCTGCGGACATCATGCTTCATCGCAAAATTTAGCGCCATTTGAATAATCCTGGTTCCCAGCGTCTCTCTGGTTTCCTCAGAGCACTCCCCATCATTTACGTGAATGAGTCCTTGATGGATTTTAAGAGATAACGGTGTACAAAAAGGAGAAGCCATAGATCCAATCAGCATTCCTATGGCCCCCCAGCAATGACCACGGAAATAGGATGGCTTGCTTTGGGTCTCTGAATGCTGATGCAAGGTAGCCACACAAGGCATTTGACGCCCATCCTTAGGGACATAGGTATGGTCTCCCTGCAAAATCACACGACCATTGGATTTCACCGTTTCCTTCTGGGAAAGGACAAACCGATTCCAATATTCTGTAACCTTATCAAGAGACCATGTTGATGCCCGAAGCAAATGGATAAATGCATGGTAGCCAGTTGTGTTCAGTCCCCAGAATCGACAAAACGATGTAACACCAATCATTTCAGATGCTCCGATAAACCCAAGAACTACCATACAAAACATGAGTCAAACCGAACCCCTGTTATCATCAAAGACACACAAAAGAGCGATCTTCTGCAGTATCCTGAAAAAGCGCAAGACGAAGGGATAAGAGGCATTGTGTCCCTTCCCATCAATATTCGGGGCAAAGTGATCGGCGCTCTCAGAATATATCACTCAAAGGTGTGGGATCTTTCAGAGGAGGAGCTCTCCTTTTTGGAGGTGCTGACCCATAATGTCGGCATGGCTCTGATGTATTTCAGACTCTCAACCACTGTTCAGGAGATAAAAGAGAGTGTCAATGAGATACACGACATCTGGTTATAGAAGAGGTAAGGGGTGGCGTTGAAGCGAGCAAATCCCGCATCTGCACATCTCCCGGGAGGGTGGATTGCTCCATCTTTCCGGGAGAGCAGCAGGGATAGAAATCAACCTCATTCTTATGTCATTTATAGGCGTGAGCCTTAGAACGGACCAACAAAGATATTACTATAAATAACATTGAATATATGAAGTAGGTTGAAAATATAGCCGATACTCCCAAGGGTTTAACCGT
>NZ_JBFXHE010000175.1:0-8841 GCF_050177295.1 Desulfobacter sp. | reverse complement strand
TGTTTGCCTATACACCATAATTGTGATAGAGAATTTAAATTATGACTCAGATTATCAGTATTGCCAATCAGAAGGGCGGAGTGGGTAAAACCACCACAGCAGTCAATCTGGCTGCCTGCCTTGCCAAACTTAAAAAAAAAGTGCTGCTTGTGGATTGTGATTCCCAGGCCAATACCACAACCGCAATGGGGGTGGACAAACCCGCCTTGAAAGCGTCTTTGTATGAGGGTTTGATTGGTGACGCCGGCATTGAGGATATGCTTTTACCCACCATGCTGCAGGGTCTGAACCTGGTGCCGGCCAATGTTGATCTCATTGGATTTGAGGTGGAGATGATGTCTGCCCCAAGACGGGAGGCCCGGCTCAAGGAGTTTTTGTTTCCCGTGTCCGACAAATTTGATTTCATTATCATCGACTGTCCCCCGGCATTAAGTCTTTTAACGCTGAACGCTTTTTCCGCAAGCCATGCCGTTGTCATTCCCCTGCAAAGTGAATTTTTTGCCCTGGAAGGATTAGGGCAGCTTTTGGATACAATTAAGCGAGTCAAGAATGCATTTAACAAGAGTTTGATAATCAAAGGTATTTTGGTGACAATGTTCGACCGCAGGACCAATCTGTCCCAGAATGTGGTGGATGACGCCAGCCAGTATTTCAACGACCTGGTGTTCAAGACAAAAATTCCCCGTAATGTGAAGCTTGCAGAGGCCCCAAGTTATGGTCTGCCGGTTATTCTGTATGACAAGACATCACCAGGTGCTAAAAGTTATATGTCCTTTGCCAGGGAACTTTTAAAACGATGATGAACAAGAAACGGAAAAACACCGGTCTGGGCCGGGGAATATCAGCGCTTATCCCCGATATGGAAGAACCTGAAACAAATTCGGATTTTTTCTTTTGTCATATTGATCAGTTAAGCCCTAACCCCTACCAACCAAGAACCCGGTTCAGTGAAGAGGAACAGGAACGGCTTACCCAGTCCATTGCCCAGCAGGGCGTGCTCCAGCCCCTTTTGGTCAGAAAAATGGATGGTGCCTATGAGCTGATTGCCGGAGAGCGGCGCCTGCGGGCCGCAAAAGCAGCCGGACTTGCCCAGGTGCCTGTTATTATCCTGGATCTCACGAACGAGCAGGTGCTTGAAGTTTCGATTATTGAAAATATCCAGAGGGAGAACCTCAACGTGTTAGAGGAAGCTGAAGCCTATTTCCGGCTCATGGACGAATTTGGATATACCCAGGAAAAGGTGGCCGATAAAATCGGCAAGAACCGGTCCACCATTGCCAACCTGCTGCGTCTGCGCAGCCTGCCCGAAGAGATCAAAGAGAGTCTGATTTCCGAGAAGATCAGCATGGGGCATGCCCGGGCACTGTTGGGGGCAGGCTGTGTTGAAAATCAGCTCTATTTGTTCGCCCAGGTGGTGGATCAACATCTGTCGGTGCGGGAAACCGAACGTCTGGTCAATCAGGCTAAAAAACAGCCCCAGAAAATTGCAGTAAAAATTAGTGATGACGAAAAACAGTTTCTGGAAGAGACCTCCTCCCAGATATCCTCCCGGATCAACTATCCGGTCTCCATCAAAAAAAGCGGGGGCCGTGGAAAAATCGAAATCAAATTCTCCTCCGGGGCAGAATTCAACCGTCTTGTGGAGTTGCTGAGCAAAATCTCATGAAAATTTCAATTGCTAAAACAGCCGGGTTTTGTATGGGCGTCCGCCGGGCCGTGGACATGGTCTTGGATGCATCCAATAAGGCCAAGGAACCCATTTATACGTATGGCCCTTTAATCCATAATCCCCAGGTCCTGGAGATGCTGGAAAGCAAACAAATTTTTCGGATGGACACGATTCCTGAATCCGGGAAAGGCATTGTGCTCATCCGAGCCCACGGGGTGCCGCCCCAGGATGAAAAGGCACTGGCTGATGCCGGATTCACTGTGCTTAACGCCACTTGTCCCCGGGTGGTAAGGGTCCAGGTGATCATCGACAAATATTCAAAAAAAGGCTATGACACCATTATCCTAGGCGATGAAAAACATCCCGAGGTTATCGGGCTTCTGGGATATGCCCGGGATAAGGGGCATACCATCACCAGTCTGGATCAGTTTAAGGAACTTCCCAGGTTTGAAAAGGCAGTGGTGGTCGCACAGACCACGCAGAATACCAAGATTTTTGCGGATATCAAGGCCTGGTGCCGTAACAATGCCCCCCATTACGAAATTTTTAACACCATCTGCGATTCTACTGAAAAACGGCAGAATGAGGTCAGGAAGATGGCCGGTACCCATGACGCCGTCATTGTTGTGGGGGGAAAATTTTCCGGAAATACAAAGCGCCTTGCCCAGGTGGCTGCGGAGACCGGAAATCCGTCCATGCACATTGAACAGGCATCGGAAATCGACTATGCATCCATCTCCCATGTACAATCCATTGCCATTACCGCAGGGGCTTCCACGCCCAACTGGATTATCAATGATACCTGCAGCAGGGTGGAACAGGCGTTCAGGGAAAAACGGCCCGGGCGAAGAAAAATTATGGCCGTGCTGGATGTGTTGATGAAAACCAACATTATTCTGGCCGCAGGCGCAGGTTGTCTGACCCTAGGAACCGCCATGATTTCCGGCGCACAAAATCCGGGTATACCAGCGCTCATTGCCATGTTTTATATTCTGTCCATGCAGATCATGAACAACATGATGACCATCGGGTCCGACACCTACAACAAACCGGCCCGGGCAGCCCTTTATAAAAAACACAAGGGATGGCTTCTGCTTGTGGCGTTCCTGTCCGGTGCGACCGGGCTTTACCTGGCATGGACAAGGGGATGGGGGTATTTGGGTGTGCTGCTCATCATGATGCTGTTGGGCATGTCATATAACCGTACCATTGTCCCCTCTTTTTTCTCCGGACGCAAAATTTACCGAATTAAGGACATGCCCGGATCAAAAACCATTCTCATTGCAGCGGCATGGGGTATTGTTACAAGCCTGATGCCCGGACTTAGCTTTAACGCACACTTCGGATTGACCCTGGTCGCCTTTATTTTTGCCACAGGCCTGGCGTTTGCCCGCACAGCCTTTATGGATATCCTGGCTGTCCAGGGAGACAGGATTGCAGGCAGGGAAACGCTTCCCATTCTTCTGGGCAAAAAGAAAAGCCTCAAACTTGTTTGTTACACCCTTGTGGCCGCCATTATCATTCCTTTGATTTTACCTGTCTGGGTGTCTCCTGTTGTATGCGGCCTTGCCCTGATACCGGCTTTTATGCTTATATTGATCATACGGTATGAAAAAGACAGGGAAATTTCCGCTAATCTTTATGAGTTCTGGTTTGAGTTCCCCTTGCTGATTGCAGGCGTCATCGCCGCTGCCGGCTGACAGGTATCCTTATCTTAAGGAAAATGTAGGAAAATATATGGCAACCAGGTCAAAACAAAACAAGACTGTTCCGTTAATCGGAACCCTGGCTGTTAAACATCAATTCATCAGTGAAGAACAGTTGCAAAAGGCCCTTGCCCAATGCAGTGATAACACCAATTTAGAAGCAGAACTCAAAGAATACTTTCTTGCAGGCAACCTGATTTCATCCCAGAATATCCACCGGCTGGCCATGGCAGCCAAGGCCATTACCATCCACCAGCAGGAACACCGGTTCGGTGCCATCGCCCTGGCCAGGGGTCTTGTCAATAAAAGCGTTCTGGATCTGGCCTTGGAGGAACAAAAGGAGCAGCTTAAAAAGGGGAAAAAGCCCAGGCGCATCGGGGACGTGATGGTGGAAGCCGGTCTGATCACACTAAAACAGCGGGATGATATACTTAAACTTCAGAACCGGGCCTGCAAGCCACCTGACCGGACCAACAAACCGCTGTCAAAAACAGAACCCGCGAAGGATGTGCCGGTTCTCGCCCATGGTGAAAATCAGGCTGCCCCGGGCCACGATGCGCTTCGCCCATCTGCAGACAACATCCCGAAGCCAACCCCGGAATCCAATGGCGGCCCGGTCCTTGACCGGATGGAACAGGTGGCGCAGATATGCGGCGGCCTTTTACTCCAAGTCACCTGCGATCATCTGTCCGCATTTTTATCAAAAACCTGTGATATGAATCCGGATATCTCGGCCGTGGTTATTCGTACGGCTCTGGCGGAAAAAGGGGTTGTTTTCGGTCTGGCACCTGATGACCGGATAGAGGAATTTATCAGATCCCCCATGGCAGATTCCACTTTTTTCAGTGTGGCCCAGGGGGTGGAGCCGTCCCCGGGCAAAGATACCAAAATAGAGTTCTTTTTCAATACAGATTATCTGAAAACCGGCGGCATGGATGATTCCGGCAATATTGATTTCAAACACAGGGGCCCAAGGCCGCTGGTGGAAACAGGCACTGTGCTGGCTGAAAAAATTGCAGGGAGCACGCCCCAGCCGGGCAGGGATGTCTACGGCAATACCATTCAGGCCCTGGGCGGAACAGATAACCCCTTTCGTGTCGGTGCAGGTGCCGTGTTGTCCGAGGATGGTCGGAAAGTGCTGGCCACGGTCCGGGGGGTCCCCAGGATTACCCTGGCCGGGTTGATTGTTGTCCATGAAGAATCCGCCATTAACGGAAATATTGATAATGACACCGGGCCTGTTGAATTTAACGGTAATATCCGTGTCACCGGGACCATAAAATCCGGTGTCCGCGGTGTTGATATTACCGCACAGGCAGTGGACAATGCAATTGTAGAAGCCAGCGGAGATCTGATCATTGCCTGCGGCATCAATGACGCCCGGGTCTACGCCCGGGGCAATGTGTATGCCCAATCCATTACCCATAGCAAAATTGTTTGTATGGGTGATGTTTTTGTTACAAAAAAGATTGTGGATTCAACCATTGAATGCTCCGGAGGCTGTTCCATTATCACCGGTATGCTGGTTTCAAGCCGGGTGTCCGCCAAAATGGGGCTGATGGCCCGCAGTATCGGTTCAGGCACTGTCGGTCCTTCCAGGATCAGGGTCGGGCATGATGCGTTTGCCGCCCGGGAACTGGAAAAGAACAGTGCCGGGATGGTGCGGTTTGAAGAGGCAATTCAGGACCTTTGGAAGAAAAAGAGTGCGGTTCGCAGACAGGCGGCCGGTCTTAAAAAACAGATGACTGAACTGGCCCGGGTCAGGGAACGGATCCAGGTTAAGTGCCGGGAAATTGAATCACAGCCGGAACTGCCCCCGGGTAACCGGGACTTCCTAAACAGGCGTTTAGCTGAATTCAGGAAAAATCTAAAGGCTGCGGAAACCAAAATACAGATGTGTGCAGCAAAAACCAGAGACCTTGTAAGACAGGCTGCAAAAGTGGACCGGCAGATACTAGAACCTTCGGCGTCAAAAAAGACCCTGGCTGATGAGAAAAAAAATCTGATCAGCTGGTCGGAACATACCCCGGGAAAGGCCCGGGTGGCCGTGGACGGTGAAATCATGCCCGGCACTGTCATTACGGGGCTGCACAGCAGTTTTGTGGCTGATACTGAACTTTGTCATGTCCGGATTACGGAACGGCCCGTTAAATCCGATGAGGGGAAAAAATCTGAAATTATTTACCAGATGCAGGTGGACAATTTTTGAGATAACCTGTGTCGTCCGGCAGGCCGGGCATGCGGGCTGTTGAATTTGCAAGGCGGTCGCAGGCTTCGTTCAAAGGATTGCCGGCATGGCCTTTTATCCAGATGAACCGGATATCAAGGCCTGGCATCAGATCCAGGAGACGCTGCCACAGATCAGGGTTCATGACTGGGGTGCCGTCGGATTTTTTCCAGCCCCTGCATTTCCATGCCTTTGCCCAGTTTTTGGTGATACCGTTGACAACGTACCGGGAATCCGAATGCAGACAGATGGGACGGGCCTCCCCTTCAAGGGTCTCAAGGGCCTTGATAACAGCCAAAAGTTCCATGCGGTTGTTGGTGGTCAGATTAAACCCGCCGGAAAATGTTTCCCCTGTTTCAAATACCACGCCATATCCCCCGGGACCGGGGTTGCCGATGGCCCCGCCGTCCGTATATACCATTACGGCATCTTCCGGGTATTCATAATCGGCATAATCGGCTGGCTGCTGTCCCCCGGTTTTTTTTTTCTTTGGGGTACAATCAAGATTTTTAGTTGAAGACCTATAATTTGTGTGGGAAGGATCCGCCAGAAAGGCCAAAGCTTCCGGTTCTGTTTTAAAACTTTTGAACCGGGCCCCTGCAAATCCTTTGACCTGGCGCTCGGCCTCGGGCCATGATGTGAATATACCTGTTTTTCGGCCCCTGGCCACTGCGTAGAATTTCATGGGCAGAATATAAGGGTAAAGAACCGGGATGTAAACCGTATATTTCCGGACAGACACTGTTCGTGGTAATACGAAGTAAAGAAACATCTGTGTATCAAAATTGGGCTGTTTCTTGAAATAAATATGCAACCGGTGTAGAGTGTTGAAACAATAACGGATCAATTGCAGCCTGTTGCCTCCGGTTTCATGTCCCATAACCTGAAAAAAAGGGGTGTCGGACAAAACAGGCGGTTAAACAGTTTGCATTAACCATGAAGGAGGTAAAATGGAACCTAGTAAATTCCGTAAATCAAGACTGGCCATCAACCGTTTGTGTGAACAAATGGATCAGCTCATAGAAGATAAGGAGGTAGATGAGTCAAGGGCCTGTTTTGACCAGGCATTCGGTGAACTGGACGAATTGAGGCCTAAGGCTTCAGGGGATATTCAGGAACGTTCGGTTAAGAACCTGACAATGAAACTCAAGGGCATGGAAGACAGGATTTCCAAGTTAAAAACCAAGGGAACAGCATCATCAGGCCCGGGATCCCGGGTGAAAAACAATATTGAATGGGATATTGACCGGGTGGCACAATTATCAAAAGCCTTTCTTGAAAAAGTACTGGAAAACATGGCAGGCGATCCCGGGTCAAACGTTCTTTTCGGAACTACGGGCAAAGGTATCCGGCCCAATTACCAGATTGAATTCAAAGACGGTAGAATGGCTTCGTTTACAGGTTCCGGCCATAAACCTAAAGCAGGCGCAAAAGATCAGGGCGCAAAAAATTTATCTGCGGCTTTTCCCTTCCAGGACATTTACGCCATTTTAAATAATGCGGGCGATATTTGAAGGATTAAAACGGATGAAAACAATCAGAACACGGGTTTTCTTCGCATTCATGTTTTTTGCAATGCCCGTTTTTACCCAGCAGCCCCTGGCTGCAGGCACCTCATCAGCCACACAGACCCTTAAGGTCAGCATTGACGCTATCCTTGATGTGCTTAAAACACCTGAATTTAAAGGGGATGAAAAAAAAGAGATTCGCAGGCAGAAAATCCGTGACATTGTCCTGCATGGTTTTGATTTTGGGCGTATGGCCCAGTCCAGTCTTGGAAAACACTGGAGAGGACGCACCCCGGAAGAAAAGCAGGATTTTGCGGTCCGGTTCCAGCGTCTGCTTGAAAATACATATATATCCAAGCTTGAAACCTATACCAATGAAAAGGTGGTCTACCTTGATGAGCAGCGCGAAACGAAAAAGGAGCGGGAATACGCAAAGGTTCAGACCCAGATTATTACTGCGGATGGTACTGAAATCCCCATTGCCTACATGATGCACAGACAGGGTACAAATCCCTGGATGGTGTTTGATATCAACATCGAAGGGGTGAGCATGGTTAATAATTACCGCTCTCAGTTCGGTGAATTCCTTGCCCAAAAATCGTTTTCAGAGCTTCTCAAAGATATTGATGCAAAAAACAGTTCTGAATCAGGTGGAATCCACAACAAAACATAAGGTCTTTTCACCTTTCAAACCCATGCCGGCCCGCAATTCAACGGGTCGGCATATTATATTCATATCCCTTTTCTTTCTGCTGCCGGTCAATCGTTTTTGGCCAGTGCCGAATTCCCACCAAATTCTAATACGATTTTAATTTTTATATATTACCATTAAGAATCCTAATGCGTTAGCATTGGGTTGCGGCTAACCATTTTGGGGTTTGCAACTGCACTATGAAAAGGAACCAAAGGAGAAAAACTGCGTGTCGAAACACAATCCTAACTTTTGGCTAATACAATATTAAAGTGAATCTAATAAATTTGAACAAGGTGTTTATTGAATGCTGAAACAAAAGCATTCCAATTTTTTTAAGGAACACAGATGACGACGATTCATTTACTTTTAACCCTTTTGACGCTAACCATAGCAGGCTTTTTTATAGGCCGCAGCAAGGCCATGGCTGTTTGCTCTGCCCAGGGTGGTCCAACCACACTTCATTCCAGACCGATATATTACGGGATCCTGACCTCCCTTTGGTGTGCGGTGCCGGCCTTGATCGTTTTTTTGTTCTGGCTGATCTTCCAGTCCACCATCATCACGGATCTGGTGATTGCCGATCTTCCTGGCCAGATCCGCTCCCTGCCTGAAGCCCGCCTTAATCTTGTTGTCAATGATATCAGAAATCTTGTGGCCGGTAATATTGTGGGCGGTAAGATCAGTCCTGCCATCCAGGCTGCAGCCGACCATTACAGAAGCCTTGAGATGACCGGCCAGGCCGCGTTAAGCGTTATCGTAACGGTAATGGCCATGGTTGCTGTTGCAGGTGTGTGGTTAAAAATTACACCCGTGCTTCGGGCCAGGAATCATGTGGAAAAGGTTATTGAAATTCTGCTCATTGGCTGCTCCACCCTGGCTGTTTTTACCACCATCGGTATTGTTCTTTCCGTACTTTATGAGGCGATTCGGTTTTTTAAGATTGTGCCGGTACATAAATTTTTGTTCGGACTTGAATGGAGCCCCCAGATGGCCATTCATACAGAACAGATCGGATCTTCCGGTGCATTCGGGGCGGT
>NZ_JBFXHE010000174.1:0-8878 GCF_050177295.1 Desulfobacter sp. | reverse complement strand
AGACTGAATCTAAAGCGTGGAGTGTACTCCACGCTTTTTTGTTTTAAGGCGTCTTGAAAGAATGCCCACGGTAAAACAGGTCATTGATATCATAGATCAAATTGCGCCTTTTTCCCTTGCTGAATCCTGGGATAATTCAGGGCTTCAGGCAGGTGATCCAGGGTGGCAGGTGTCCAAGATCCTGATTTCCCTGGATGTCGCAGACAAGGCCCTGGCCGAAGCGGAAAAGCTGGGGTGTGATATGCTGATTACCCATCATCCCCTGATTATGTCACCTGAAAAGCAGATTGATTTCAGCCGGATGCCTGGAACCGCCATCCTGACCAGTGCCAGATCCCGAATTGCCCTAGTCTGTGCCCATACAAACCTGGATAAAGCCCAGGACGGTCTGAACGACTATCTGGCCCAAAAACTTGGTATCTTTCACACCCATGTTTTTCTTGCCGATGTAATGGAAGATGAATCTGCCGGGCTGGTCCAGGGACTTGGGCGCATCGGGCAGCTTGAAGGGTCCATGGCACTTGAACAACTGGCTTGCCGGATCAAAGAAAAATTGGGGATTCCCCGGGTAAGAATTATTGGCAATCCCGGGAACATGGTGTCAACAGCAGTACTATGTTCGGGTTCAGGTGGCTCCTTGACAGCTCAATTTTTAAATTCGGGAATGGATGTATATATCACCGGGGATCTGAAGTACCACGAGGCGCGGGATATAGAGTCCCATGGTAAATCCGCTGTGGATGTCGGCCACTTTTATTCCGAATCCATTGCGGTTGAGCTTTTGAAAATCCGTCTCGGACAGGTGTTTGATGCTTTGGGGTATCAGATTATAATCAATACATATGATCAGGAACAAGATCCATTTTTAACCATATGAGGATGTAACACCTTATGTTAAAATCAGTTATGTCAAAACCAGATATTGCCTCCCTTGTAAAGCTTCAGGAGGCTGAAACCCAAATCGTCCGTATTAAGGACGTATTGCACGAGTTTGAAAAAAAGAAAATCAAACTGGCATCCAGGCTCAAACAGTTTGCAGCAGCGCTCAGGGAAAATATTGAAGAACTTGAAACGCTTGAAAAAAATTGTCTTGACAGTGAAAAGGAAATCAAAGTTGTTGATGCCCGAATTATCAAAAGCAACGAAACCCTGCGCAATGTCAATACAAATAAAGAGTATCAGGTTTTGCTCAGGGAGGTGGATGATAACAAAAAAAGAAAAGAAGCCTTAGAAACGGCTCTGTTACAGATCATGGAAGAGCGGGAAAAGTCCCAGGCCATTGTGGATGAAAGTACAAAAGAATATCAGCAGCTTGAAGAACAGGTCAAAGCTGAACAGAACCAGATTGAAGACCAAACCACGAAAGACCGGGAGCTTCTTGAGGAATATCTTGAAAGCCAGGAAGAAATCGGTGTAAGGTTGGATGCTAAACTTTTAGATCGGTTCAAACGCATTTCCAAAATGAACCAGGGATCTGCCGTTGCCAAGGTGCAGGATCAGGTATGTTTAGGGTGTTTCATGAATATCCCGCCCCAGCTGTATATTGAAGTTCAGCGGGCAAACGAGTTGATATTCTGCCCCCAGTGCAGCCGGATTCTTTATTATGAAAAAAGCTGATATTTAGGGTTGAGTTGAAGAACAATTTTTAATTTCGGTCTGACTGGAACAAACGGTCGCCGGGCGAATGAACGCCGGGAGGAAAGTCCGAACACCGCAGGGCAGGACGCTCCATAACGTGGAGTCACGGTGACGTGAAGGAAAGTGCAACAGAGAGTAGACCGCCCAGCTGCTCATTGAGTCGAACAGGTGTCTTTAGTGCTGATGGCTGTTCCATTGAATGAGTAGCTGGGCAAGGGTGAAACGGTGCGGTAAGAGCGCACCAGTTCCCCGGGTGACCGGGGAAGCTTGGTAAACCCCGTCCGGTGCAAGACCAAATAGAGAGACGTTTGAGGGCTGCCCGTCCAAGTCTCCGGGTAGGTTGCTTGAGATGTATGGCAACATGCATCCTAGATGAATGACCGTTGATCTTTTTTCGGGTAACCGCAAAAAGGTAACAGAATTCGGCTTACGGGCCGGTCAGACCGAAATTTTCAATACCGGATAAATAGCTATGAATGACACCTGTGACATATCTTTTAAAGAAAAGGCAAATATTTTTTCATATGAGTATCTTCAGTGCATTCTGTTCATTATTGGATTGAATGACGACAGGTATCTTTTTACCAAGAAACTTTGTTCAAAACTGATCATCACCTCCCACATCATGGAAGATTTTCTTGACTTCCACGGTGCAAAAAAAAACAAGGACTGGGTGTTTTACCGTGCAATATCTGCAGCAATTAGACACCTTTCCCTTGCCTGCTATTCCCAGCGCCACACCCTGGACCGGTTTGACTTTTACAATTTCGGGGATCAGAACCACAGTGCCTTTAAACAGGAAGCACTGGATATGCTTAAATTTCTCCAGGCTGCCATTTATCAGGCCGCACCCGTTGCCTTAAAAGAGGCAAAACGTTTGCGTATCACCATTCCGCAATCCGGCTATGATCTGGACTATTTTCCCGGCATTGCCACTGCCGGTCAACTGGAGCATAATATTGACGACACCCTGCCTAAAAGCAGTCAGAAAAAAAATCTAACACGAATCGCCAGTCAGTTTCTTGAGCTGATCCGGGATTTTGAACAGTTTACCTTTTACGAACGGTATGACCTTGAGACCATTTACAAGCTTGTCCCCGAGGTTATCAACGAGGTGACAATCCGAGGCTATGAGATGCGGGTGCATAATATCCAGTCCTCCTTTGATTCCTATGTAGTCACCACGTTGCACGCCCCTGATGCTGAAATTTTAAGCCAGCTGCGCAGTCATTTTTCCATTGTATTTCATATTCTGCAGGTGATGGGGCGTTTGCTCCATTTTTATGAGCGTCACCTGTATGATACCGGTTTCAAGCATGTTTATAAAAACATCAGCCTGTCCCTTTCCGATCTTATTGATCCGGATGCTGTTCTGGACCGTGCCATTAATTATTGTCTGTATTATGCAGGCCGTTTTTTATCTTCGGGCAAGGATGTGGCCACCCGGGTTTTAAACGAGAATATGGAATCAGACACAATTGACGTGGGTATTCCCAAAGACAGGGGCTTTCACAGCCGGCCAAGCCTTCTGGTGGCAAAGATTGTCCAGCATTACGGCGGAGAAGTTAAGCTTCATGTGGGCAAAGATCAGTTTGATGCCGCCTCGGTCCTTGATATTCAGTGGGCCGGGGGAAAAATTAAAAAAGAAAACATTGAGACGGTCATCTTTACGGGAGATTCCAGGGCGTTGAATGATTTGAAAATCCTTGCCAGTGTTAATTACGGTGAAGACCATATGGGCAAGGGCATTCCCTTGCCCTGTGAATTGAGCTACCTGATTTAAAATTCATGTTTAAAATTCATGCCTGACGCAGAAAATAAAGAGTCTTTTAAAAATATTGCCGTTGTTGTGGCGGGTGGAAAAGGTCTGCGCATGCAGTCCACTGTTAAAAAACAGTTCATTGATCTGGAAGGTGTTCCGCTAATTGTTCACACCCTTGGCGCCTTTGACACGCACTGCCGGGTGGATGAGATTATTCTGGTGGTACCTGAACCGGATCTGGATTTTACCCGCAATGACCTGATGCACCGATTTTCATTTTCCACCCCCGTGCATATTATCAAAGGCGGTGTTACCCGTCAGGATTCCGTGGGCAATGGACTTGATAAAGCGTTGGAAATTTGTGCCCAACCCGAAACAACCTTTGTCTTGATTCATGACGGGGTTCGGCCCTTTGTGGATGAAAAGCTGGTTGACCGGTGCCTTGACGGTGCTTTGAAAAACGGTGCCTGCATCCCGGTTCTGGGTATCTTTGATACCGTAAAAAGGGGGGATAAAAATGGCAAGATTATTTGCACCCTTGACCGGGATGGACTGTTCCGGGCCCAGACGCCCCAGGTCTTTCGTCTGGACCTGATTGTCAAGGCTGTTTCCCATGCCCGGAATACCGGCTTTTGGGGCACGGACGAAGCGTCGGTCTGCGAACATGCGAAACTCCAGGTAGATATGGTGGATGGCGGACCATTCAATATTAAACTCACTTCTCCCCAGGATCTGATTTTCGCAGGCCTGATTATTCGGGCAAAAAAAGAGGCCGCATTAACCGGGCAATCAAGTTCCTTTTTTAGTTAAAGTTATCCGCAGTCCCGCCTTTAACTTACCATCTTACTTTTATACATCACCGGGGTTTACTTTGTTGCATAATTATGGCAGATTATTAACCTAAATGGTGTGAAAATCCCGTAATTAACCTGTTCAAAGCTTTTAGGATTGACTTTGAATTAAACGTACGCATAACCAGTTAATGAGATTCAGCATTATTTATTACACACTAATCATCCCCGGAGGTGCCTGAAATGGCGGAAAAACCCGTGATTAAGATTGGATATCTTAAAATCACTGATCATTTCATTCTCGGTGTAACAGCTCGAAAATTACAACAAGGTATGGAAACCTTTCAACACTGCACACTGAAACCTGTGGTTAAAAACGGGTGGAATGAAGTTGCTGACGCACTTTCTGTAAAATCCCTGGACGGGGCACTGGTTCTGGCACCGACAGCCATGGACCTTTTTAAGTCCGGAGTTGATCTCAAACTGTTGTTGCTGGCCCATAAATCCGGCAGTGTCCTGATTAAAAATAAAAAAGCCAATATCAATTCTGTTGAGGATTTCGCGGGTAAGACCGTACTGATTCCCTATCAGCTCTCCATCCATAATATGTTGTTTCACAAGCTGTTATCCGAGAAAGGGTTGAAACCCGGACGTGCTACGGAAAAGGGAATTGATGTCACCCTTGAGGTTGTTGCGCCCTTCCAGATGCCCGAAGCCCTTGAGTATGACGAAGACGGCGAAATCGGCGGGTTTATCGTAGCTGAACCATTTGGCTCCCAGGTGATAGCATCCGGTCATGGTGAAGAATTTGAACTGTCAAAAAATCTGTGGGCCAAGCATCCCTGCTGTGTTTTTGTCATGCGCACCGAGGTCATTGAAAAGAATCCCGAAGCTATTCAGGAAATTTGCACAAGTTTTGTCCGGTCCGGGATTGCCATTGATGCCCAGCCTGGGCCCGCTTCAATTATTGGTGCTGAGTTCTTTTCCCAGGATAAGAATATCATCCTGCGGGTGCTTACAGACCCGCCAGACCGTATTCTGACAGGAGAGCTTTATCCCAAAAAAGAAGATCTTGATATTATCCAGAAATATATGATGGATAAAATGAATATTATGACCTCTCTCATTGATCTGGATAAATTTGTGGATACGCGCTTTGCCGATGCTGCAGGGGCAAAATAAAAATAATATTTGGCAGCGTCACTTATTTTACAGAATCAATAAAGCCGTAAATTTTATCCATGGCTTTCAATCCCCATGTGGGTTTCCCGGACAGGGTGGCGACACCATCGCGATTGAAGCTATCTATTGTCTGCTGAGCTGTAAAGCCCTGTCCTTTTAATTCAATAATGATTTTCATGACAGCAGCCTTGTATTTACCCATATCCTGATCCGGCGAAATATCCAGTTTTATCACGGGTGGTTCCTTAACCTGGGTGTCTACCTCCGGCGGCACCTGCCCTGATTTTTCCCCGGTGCCACCCACAAGCAAGGACAGATCATCCATGGGTTCGGGTTTCTGGGATTGTTCAGATTCTTCAATCAGGGCGGATAAATCATCTAAATCCGCAACGTCCTTTTCAAAGGTGGGTTCAATAAGTTTGGACAGATCATCCAAGTCTTCATGAAAGTCCTTTGGCACATGGGTATCCATATCCACAAGGCTGAACAGATCATCAAGGTCATCTTCATTATCCAGGGAATTAGACGAAGGCAAATCAGAATCAACCAGTTTTGACAAATCATCCATATCAATATCTTCAAGTGTCAGGGCCGTTTCATTGATCAGCAAAGACAGGTCATCCATGTCGGAAGAACTGATGTCTCCAAGATCCTTGTGGTCCTGAGCCTTGAATGCATCTTCCATGGGTACGTCTTCAAACAGCTGTGCCTTTTCACTAAAGTTGGTATCCAAAAGGCTTTGGTCAAGCCCGGGTGCTTCTTCCAAGGCCAGGGTTTCCACGGCACGTCCGGCAATTTCCATGGCCTGGGGAGCAGCATTATGCCGCTGGTTCATCTCCTGCAGTGCCAGGGCAATGTGTGTCATTGCATCGGCTTTTTTTTCTTCTGCGGCAGCCCGTTTTTCCATGGCATCGGCTTTTCTTTCTTCCACCCGGGAAAGTATTTCCTGGGCTGAAGCAATACGGTCCTGTTTTTCTATAAATTTCTGGAACAGATCCTTGAATATAGATACAGACTCTATATCCACGGAGATTGTTCCTTGATTGCCGGCAGGATCTTGTACTTTATCTGTGGCTTTAAGCATTTCTGCTTCCTGGGCAAGGAATGCCTCAACCTGATCGGGCAGTATACCTGTATCCAGAAATTTTTTAATTTTTAAAAGGGTGATAACCGCCGGTTCAGTGTAACATGTTTCATGGTTGACAATTTGTGTGACAAGCCACGGGCTGAACCGATGTAAAATGAACTTTAAAGTTGCCTTGCCCATATCCAGCTCATTTATCAGATCCTCAATGGTCAACAGCTTCGAATGGGTCATTATTTCCCTCATTTGCGAAAGTTAATTTAAGTTTGTTCTTTTTTAAGTTTGTTCTGTTATTGTTATCATAAAATCAAGGAGACAAAAAGCGTTTATAGCAAAGGAGAATAAGGGTGTGATAGTATTTGACACTTTTTTTTTCGCTTGATATATCTTTTCCAAAATAGTCCTGTTTCAAGATATTAAAAAGCACAAATTTTTCAACCCTGACAAAAACGTGTGTACTGTTTTTTCCGGAAAGCGAACACGCTTTTAACTATCGCCCGGAAAAGAAGAATTTAACTGAATTCCAACCAAAGACTTGGCAGCACGTGCCGCCTTTGCTGCCCATGGAGGGTAAAATGTCCACTACAACAGATCCTAAGACCTTTAACCACCACGTCGAAGCCGTTAAAAAGGGGACCCGGATATTTGAGGATGCGTTCCAGGGGGTCTCCCGCATGATTCTCGACGCCGGTATCCGCAAGGTCACGGTCAAGGGAAAGACCACCTACCAGTTTGACCTGTTCAGCGGGGGCAAAAGGCATCTGGTGGGCATGTATGACGAAATCAATTCCTTTGTCTCTTTTGTCAAGGATGCCTCCGAAGGTGGGTCTTCCAGGGAAATGGCTTATGTCCTGGTGGGCGAGCCGGGAAATGGAAAAACTTTTTTCGTGGAATACCTGTGCGCCCGGTACAGGGAGTTTTTATCGGGCCCCCAAAATATGAAGTATACGTTCCGTTTTAAGAATCTTGATAAGCTGGGTGGATATGGCAGGATCAATGTTATTGAATCCCAGACCTACGAGGATCCCATGATTCTTGCCATGAGTTTTAAGGAGAACAAAGATGCCTCCGCAAGTTATCTTTCCAAAGCATTTAAGTTCAAGGATAAGGAGATAGAAGCCCTTTATGAGAAGTATCGTCCTTTAGGGGCCTGTTCGGCTTACATATGGCATCAGATCCGGGAATATTGTGATGATACCCCTGCCAACATGATGGAATTCATAGAAATTGTCCCGGTACCCTTGATAGAAAGTCTTGGCACGATTACCGGCAAATATCCGGCCAAGGACAAGATCACCTCTTCGGCCGTGGATCTTATGGGTGAAGAGTCCATCCAGCGCCTGCTGCATATCCCGGATTCCAACAACCCTTACCGGTTTGACCTGCGCCGGGGTGCTTTGGCCCGGGTGGCCGGCGGCGGCATCCATTTTGCCGACGAAATTTATAAAAACAAAAAGGATCTGGTGCAGGTGTATCTTGGTGTGATCCAGAACCGTATGATTGAACTGGATGGGTTTAAATGGCCCATTGACACCCTGATTATCGCCACCTCAAATAACTCCGAGTTCAACACCTTTTTGATGGAACGTGAGGAGGCCCCCATTGTTGACCGGTGCCGGATCTGCTATGTGGCCCATAACACGGATTATAAGATCCAGAAAACTTTGACCGAATATGCCATCGGTACCGATGTCAAGCGTTCCCTTGACCAGGAAGTGCTTCACCAGGATCCAAATTTAAACCATGCCGCATCTGTTGCCGTGGTGCTGACCCGGCTGCCCCGGTCCGAGAAGCTCACCCCCATTGAAATCATGAAGCTTGCCGCAGGGGAAGTGGCTGGTGAAAAAAGCCTTAAAACCCTGGCTGAGCTCATTGATCAGCTCAACCAGGATACGGATATCACCAAACGCTTTGGCCAGAAAGGCCTGGGACAGAGAAACCTTGGCCGGGCTGTGCAGCTCCTTCTGGAATCTTCTGAAACCAATGACGGCAAGTGCATGTTTGCCTTGGATATTTTCAACGCCTTGAACCGGGTGGTACTTGATTATGTTCATGAACCTGCTGACCGGGCCAAGTTCATGGAGGATCTGAAAATTGCCAGAGGCCTTTACCGGGAACGCATCATGACAGAGATGTTCAATGCATACATGGACGAACCGCTGGCCATCAAAAAGGATGTGCTCAACTATGTAAATATGATCATTGGTGTGGATGCCGAACACCTGGGGGCTGATATGATGTGGAAGTACAAGGATCCCCAGACAGGTGAGCTTAGGGCCCTTAAAATTGATGAGCGCTATATTAAAAACGTGGAGGAGCGCCTGGACCTTAAAACCGAAGAACAGCGCGCCTCCTTTAGAAATTCCATTAGAAAGATTTATGGCCAGAAACTGTCTGTGGATGCCAATTATGATTTCATGG
>NZ_JBFXHE010000173.1:5200-8930 GCF_050177295.1 Desulfobacter sp. | reverse complement strand
CTCTTCCACATTTTCTGCAGATGCCCTTTTTTTTCGTACTCTGAAGTTCAATGACATAGTTTCCTTTGCTATCGCGGGATACATTCAAAATTTCAACATCAGGCAACTCTAAATCTAATTCAATCCCCCATATGACACTGTTCCATTTGTTGTGAATAAAAAATTGACTATTATTTCCGAATTAAACTCAAATTACAACCACGGAAAATATCGGAGAGCCAATTTACTGGAAAAAAAATACAGACAAAATTGACTAAAGTCTAAATATATATTATTATAAGTTTAAAATTAGACTTATTGAAAGGAGGATATAATGGCACAACCACTATTAAAAGATCAGGAGTTAAGTATTCTCCAGGTTATAAAAGCGCTTGAAGATGGGTTGCCGGTCTCCAGATTTACAAAAATAAGGCAAACTCTGGATTTACCTGATAAGGATCTTGCAAAAGTGATCCGTGTACCGAAGAGTACTTTGGCTGCCAGGAAGAAAACGGGCAAACTCAGTTTCGAGGAGTCAGAACGGCTTTACCGGGTGCAGCGGCTACTTGAAAAAGCGATCAATGTTTTTGGTGCGGTAGAACCGGCTCGAAAATGGCTTAAAGAAAAAGCCTTTGGATTAGGGGATGTCTCTCCACTGGAGCTTGCCAGTACCGAAGTCGGAGCCAGAGAAGTAGAGGATCTTTTAGGCCGCATTGAACATGGGGTTTTCTCCTAATGGAAATCATTTCATACCGCATAGTCAAAGAAAAGCATGCCCATAGCGCTTTTAACGGTGAGGGAGCCCGGCTTTACGGCGGCCGCTGGAACAGCCAAGGGGTCGCAGTTGTGTATACCTCGGACTCTCTGGCGTTATGCTGCCTTGAGGTTTTTGTGAATCTGCCGTCATATGAGTTTTTTAAAGGCTTTGTATACTTCAAACTTTTTTTCGATGAAAAATTTGTCCAGGGTGCAGATCTGCAAGATGGATGGAATGGCAGGCCTATCTCTAAAGTGTCACAGGAGATAGGGGATAATTGGATTCGAGAGCGGAATTCGGCTGTTTTAAGAGTTCCAAGCGTCATTATCCCAGAAGGAAATAATTATCTAATAAATTTTAATTATCAAGATTCTAATCAAATAAAAATTGGGGACCCGATATCGTTAGATTTTGATCCAAGATTGAAGAAATAAAATCAAAGATGTAAAAGTTGGCATTTGGATGTTTTGGTTTAAGCATCCTTTAATTTTGTAGATGTTGAATTGTTATTGAAAAATCTTGGAGTGACAGGGATAGTCCAGGGTTCTCATCCCCTTAGTAAAAGGACTTTTTCATGCAGGTAGTCTTCTCTATAAGAAAAATCAACTTGGAAAAATCATAATTGACACTTTCCCTTTTTGTATATACTATTATGTCTATACATTGTCTTTTAAAAAATACAAGGGGGAGGCATTATGGCCATAACGCGTGTTTTCAAATCCGGGAACAGTCAAGCAGTTCGATTACCTAAAAATTTTTCTGTTCAATGCAGTGAACTTGAAATATTTAAAAGGGGGGATGAAATTGTTTTAAGGCAACCATCTCAAGGTCTTGAAAGGGCATTCGAACTTCTCACGGAATTGCCGGGTGACTTTTTTTTTGACAATAGAGTTGATCCGCCGCCTCAAGAGCGAGAGGGTCTGTAATGCCGGTAAAATATCTGCTTGATACAAATATATGTATTTATATTCAGAAGCATAAACCTGAATCAGTTTTGGAAAACTTTAGAAAACTAAAACCCGGTGAAGCTGCCATATCCATAATTACTTGGGGTGAGCTTTTGTACGGAGCTGAAAAAAGCAAACAAAAGAAAAATGTTCTGACGTTGCTTAATGAATTCTCAATACTGGTCCCTGTTTTGGCCATGCCGGAGAGTGCCGGAAAATCTTACGGGATAATTCGCGCTTTCCTTGAATCCAATGGCAAACCTATCGGGAATAATGACCTGTGGATAGCAGCCCATGCCAAAGCTGAAAACCTGACCCTTGTTACCAACAATGAGAAAGAATTTACAAGGATTCCCAAACTGAAGGTTCGTAACTGGGCGTGAGCTCTTATGCTCAATAACAGACAACCAATAGCAAAATAAACCAACACCAATTTGAAAGATGACTTTGGATATCGGCATACTATCCTAACCGCGATAGCCTATAGTCAAATATACAAATGGATAGGCCTTTACAGCTTGGTACTATGCTGATATCACACAAATATGAATAGTATCCTGATACCAACATCACGAATTCACCTAGGGTACTTGTCCGGATACAGCGCTCTTTTGTCCTGACCTTTGCCGCCCTTGGCATCAGGCTTGCGGCTACCGAACAATAAGATTCTTACGGGAAAACCGCTGAAAAAAATAACCCGGACCAGATCACTGCATTAAAATATTGGTCCGGGCCACCCCTTTAAAAAAACAGAAAACAGCCAAGGGTTTATATTGCCAGAACTCACTCACTGATGATACTGTGGGCCGTGTTAACCCATTGCCATAAACACAAACTGCCGTAAGACCATAAATTATGACCAAAGACAACTTCTCTTTTACACAGCAGGTCAAGCCCTTCCGGGATGAAATTGATGCCATTGATGCCCAAATTATCTCCCTATTAAGCAAGCGTGGGGAACAAGTGGAAAAAATCGTGGCAGTAAAAAAAGAGTACAAGGTGCCCATTTACCATCCGGCCCGGGAAGAGGACGTGATATCCCGCCTGCGGGAAAAAGCCTCGGACATGGATGTGGACCCCGATTTTGTTGAAAGCCTTTACAGAACGATCATGCGCCAGTCCAGGAAAAGTCAGACCCGTGTGTCCAAAACCAGTCCGATCCGGCCCCGGGCAAGGATACTGATTGTGGGCGGTGCCGGAGAGATGGGCCGTCTGTTTGTCCGGTTTTTCACCGACACCGGATATCTGGTGGATATCCTGGATAAAAATGACTGGGCCCAGGCCCAGGCCTTGTGTCAAACCGCAGACCTTGTCATTGTCTGTGTTCCCATTAACGTTACCGTTAAGGTCATTGACGCCCTGGCCCCCCTGATGCGGCCGGATGCGGTGCTCACGGATCTGACTTCGGTCAAGGCGATCCCCCTTGAAGCCATGTGCCGGGCCCACAAGGGGCCTGTGCTGGGCCTGCACCCCCTTTTCGGCCCCACCACGAACAACCTAGACAAGCAGATCATTGCGGCATGTTCCGGACAAAACAATGATGCCTGCCAGTGGGTCATTGACCAGCTGGTTGCCTGGGGTGCCGTGGTTGTGGAAGCAAGTGCCCGGGAACATGACCAGGTCATGGAAATTGTCCAGGCCCTTCGGCATTTTGCCACGTTCAGTTTCGGCAGTTTTCTTTACCGCCAGGGCATACCCATTAAACGCACCCTTGAATTTTCCAGCCCGATCTACCGCCTGGAACTGGGCATGGTGGGCAGGCTTTTTGCCCAGGACCCTAATCTGTACGCTGAAATCATCTTTGCCACACCTGGGCGGTGCCAGCTTTTAAAAACATTTGTTCAGTCCTTGACCCAGTTCCTTGGTATGCTTGAATCCGGAGATAAGGAAGCCTTCATCAAAGAATTTAACCAGATCGCTGAATGGTTCGGGCCTTTCGGCCACCAGGCCCTGCGTGAAAGTACCTATTTTATAAATAAACTGATTGAACGGTTCTAAACCGCTTCCAACCTCTTTTGGGTGTGGCTCTTTTGCATTTTCAAAGTTG
>NZ_JBFXHE010000173.1:0-5100 GCF_050177295.1 Desulfobacter sp. | reverse complement strand
GCCTGATTCAGAATGAAAGGCTCTGCCAGCCTCCCAAAGGTATTCTATGACATGAATGACATCAACAATAATGTTCAGTTCGATGCCTTTGGCCTTGGCGATCTTTCGCAGAATATTGATCTGAGTAATATTACCATCCACCAGTCCCACCCGGATCTTCTCATGGAAAAGAATATTTTTTCCAGGCTCATGAAAATCGGTCTGTCGGCAATAATGTTACTTCGGCCAAAAAGGTACGGGTGATATCGGTGGTGCCTCGGTGTCAGAGAATGGGACCGTATTGATTCGTCAAAACCCGTTATGCGGACGGGATTATTTTTCCGTTTTTGGCAAACTCAAAATTCCGCGGACGTGTTATCGTTTCGAAGGTGAGCCCGGTGTCATGCCCCTGGATGCCCAGGCCAATCTTCCCGAGCGCTGTTATTCTTATCTGTTGCAGGAATGGATGGATTTTTTCAGTATTTTCAGGATTTTTCCCGCCTACAGCAAATTGGACGGCAAGCAATTCATTCACACCACCGCTGAGATATTTTATCACCCATTGACGGATGGATTCTTTGCTGACTCGCAGAATGCTGGCAATATCAGAAAAAGAATGCTCATCGGCTACAGCCAGAATAGCCTGGATTCGTTTGACAAGTATCAATGTGGCTGGTTCTATGGTTTTTGATAACGATAAATCATCTCCCAAAAGAGTCCAATTTATTTTTCTGGAACACTATAGTTCTTTCATGCCTTTTCAGATTATATCTCGAGTCCAACCGAGCTCTCTTTCTGCTCTCCTTTGACCTCCTTTACCCATCAGCAGAACGACATGAGCCATGAACTGCCTTCTATCAGTCCCTTTCAGTCTTGAGCGTGTATCGTTCAGCAACTGCTTCATTGCGGGTGTGATATTAACCAACTCTTCTTGAGAAAATTCTATGTGATGCATCATGAAAACTCCTTTTTTATGGTACTTTTCATGATGATCATACTTTTTGCCGGCTCTATTTTCCAGTGATGATCTGTTCCCTATCTCATTTGGGAGATTTATTTTTCATCTTGTGCCTTAAAATTAAAACCATGAAGCGCATGAAGGACATGAAGAATATACAAAAAATCAATCTTCATGTCCTTCATGCGCTTTATGGTAAAATAAAATACTTAGCCTTAAGTTTATGGCATGTTATGGTATAGTATCTGCTTATTAAATATATAAAAATATAAAAGCCGTGAAAAAAACGGTAATCAAACCAGGGTTAGGTGACTGTTTTTTTGTCCATGCACCGGGGAAATGAATTTAACATATGAAAGATAATTTAGGCGGCAGTATATGATTTTGATTTGTAGGTCTGAAAAAAGTTGCGCGTGGCTGGGGACAGGTGCTGTACGAATGATTATCGTAATTTGTTTATGCTGGGCCCTGTCGCATACACCTGTCGCTTCAGCCCGGGACATTGTACCGGATGTGTGGACAGGACCTGAAGCGGTCCGGTTTGCCCTGCAGAATAATCCCGACGCACAGATTGCGCTGAAGCGAATTGCCGCATCCGCAGCCGCCATAAAGGAAGCCAGCGCAGCCTTCTATCCTCAATTGGGGGCCCAGGCAGGATATTCGCGCACCAACAACCCCATGTACTCATTTGGCAACATTCTTAACCAGGGGATGTTTTCCAACCGTATTGATTTTAACGAGCCCGGCGAAACCGATGATCTTCAGTTTATGCTTGGGCTGACATACCGGATTTATAACGGCGGGCGAAGCCAGGCCGGCGTGGATGGTGCCAATGCCCGGAAAAAAGCGGCCATACTCCAGGAAAAAGCCGTTAAAAACAGTCTTGGCTTTGCCGTGGTAAAATCCTTTTTCAACATTGTCCAGGCCAAGGGAAATGTCAGTGCAAGACAAGCGGCGATTCAGGCCATTGACGCATCAATACAGGTGGCCAGGGCCCGGTTTGAGGAGGGGGATATGCTCAAACAGGAGTTGTTGAACCTGGAGGTACAGCAGTCCCTTGCCAGTGAAGATCTGATTCAGGCAAGGCAGGCCGGACTTCGCCAGGCCCGGGGGGGGATACTACCCCACGGCCGATGCCTTTGGTTCCTACCAGGTGGAGAATGGATTTGAGATGGGCAGCGGCTCCGGTGACTCATGGATGGCAGGAATCCGCGTCAATATGACGCTGTTTGACGGAAAACAGACAGATGCCAGGGTTCAACAGGCCAGCATCGCACTGGACCAGGAAAAGGATGAACTTCGGAAAATGGAACTGGCCTATGCCCTGGAAATCCGGCAGGCTGTTTTGAATCTTGACCAGACAGACAAAAGGTGCCAGGTGACCGAAAAAATGGTGGCATCTGCCCAGGCGTCCGCCCGCCTTTTCCGGGAAAGATTCAAGGCAGGGCTTGTGCTTTCTTCGGAACTGATTGATGCGGAAAACCGGCTGACAGAAGCCCAGGTCCGCCACACACTGGCCAATGCGGAACACTGCATCGCCGTTGCCAACTTAAGGCGGGCCTGCGGATTACTGCAATATTCTGAATAATAATAACATTTTTAAGGCAATGGGTATTACAATGAGAATTCGTACACACCTTATGTTTGTTCTGATGATGATCCTGGTGCCGGGCGCTGGTGCCCGGGCACAGGATACGTCCCCTGCGCTGCCTGTTGCAGCGGTGCAGACTGCCACCGTAATTGAGCAGACCGTGCCCACACTTGTGGAGGTCGTGGGAACCCTGCAGGCTGTTGAACGTGCGGCCATTGCTCCCAAAGTGACGGGTGTCGTGACCCAAGTGCCGGTGGTCCTGGGCTCCCGTGTAAAAAAAGGCGACCTGCTGGTTAAAATCAGTGCCCGGGAGATCGCAGCCCAGCTCAATCAGGCCCAGGCCCGGCTCAATCAGGCCGAGCGCAATCTTTCGCGGGAAGAAAAACTTCTCAAGAAAAATGCCACCACGGCTGAAACCGTTAAATCCATGCAGGATCAGTATGCCGTGGCAAATGCAGCGATGCAGGGTGCCCGGACCATGCTCGGTTATGTCACCATCACCGCGCCTTTTTCCGGCGTGATCACGGCGAAAAATGTACATGCCGGGGATCTGGCCACACCCGGCACGGTGCTGCTGCGCATGGAAAATGATCAGAACATGCAGGCGGTGTGTGCCGTACCCGAAAGCCTGGTGCTCCAGGTTGCACCGGGCCAGACGCTTACGGTCACTATCCCCACGGCCGGACTGACCATCAACGGCAAAGTGGCCCAGGTGGCCCCTTCGGCTGATCCTGCCTCCCGGACAGCACCGGTCACCATTGATCTTTTGTACAACGATAGACTGCGCACCGGGCAGTTTGCCCGGGTCAAGCTGCCCGGACAGGTCAAGACGTCCCTGTTTGTACCGGACAGCACCGTGTTACCCAAAGGGCAGATGGAACGTGTCTTTGTGGCTGCCGGCAACAAAGCCCATCTTCGCCTGGTACGAACCGGTATGCGCCAGGGCGGATTCACGGAGATTGTGGCAGGTCTGAACCCCGGTGAAACGGTTATTTTCAAAAACAATGAGCATCTCGTGGACGGACAGCCCATAAAAACGGAATAGAGAAATCCCATGAACGAACAACAGTCTCCCGAACATAAGGGGTTTGCCGGCCGGCTGGCCGCGGCCTTTGTTGAATCCAAACTGACTTTGATTGGCATTATTGCCTCGCTTCTGCTCGGGGTCATGGCCATTACCCTGCTGCCCAGGGAAGAGGAACCCCAGATTAAAGTGCCCATGATTGACGTCATGGTTGCCATGCCCGGGGCCGGCGCCAAAGAGGTGGAACAGCGCTTGAGCATCCCCATGGAAAAGCTGCTCTATGAACTGCCCGGCGTGGAGTATATCTACTCCACTTCCATGCCGGGCAAGAGTATGCTGGTGGTCCGTTTCTATGTGGGCCAGGATCTAGAATCTTCCATTGTCCGGCTGAACCAGAAGCTGCAAACCAATTTTGACCGGATCCCCCACGGCGTGTCCATGCCCATGATCAAGCCGCATACCATTGATGATGTGCCGATTCTGGCACTGACGTTTCATTCCAAAACCTATGACCATTTCATGCTGCGCAGGCTGGCCGCCCAGGTGGACGATGAGGTGAAATCCATTTTTGAGGTCTCTGAAACCAAAGTGATTGGGGGGACCCGCCGCCAGGTGCGTGTGCTGTTTGATCCGTTGGAGCTGGCGGCCCGGAATCTGGCACCCTTTGATCTGATCAATCACCTCACCCAGGCCAACCGCCGGTCGTTTTCAGGTGCCACCCAGGCCAATAACCGGGAAATGCTTATCCAGACCGGCACCTTCCTGGAAACCGCCGAAGATATCGGCAATATCGTCATCGGTGTTTACAGCGGCAATCCGGTTTACCTGCACCAGGTGGCAAAAATCGTTGACGGGCCCCAGGAGCCTGACTCTTATGTATTGTTCGGCAGCAAGGACCGCCATGATCCCGAAGCAGCCGTCACCCTTTCCGTGGCCAAACGGCCCGGAGCCAATGCCGTTGATGTGGTGAAAAAAGTTTTAACCCGGGTGGACCAGCTTAAAGACAGCCTGATCCCCGGCGATGTGGAAGTTACCGTGACCCGGGACTATGGGGAGACCGCGGCTGAAAAATCCAATGAACTGCTTTTGCACATGGGTATTGCCGTGTTCGGGGTGGCCCTGCTCATCCTGATTTTTCTGGGATGGCGGGAATCCCTGATCGTCATGCTGGCCATCCCTTCCACCTTGTCCCTGACCCTGCTGCTTTTCTATTTACACGGCTATACCCTGAACCGGATCACGCTGTTTGCCCTGATTTTTTCCATCGGCATTCTGGTGGATGACGCCATTGTGGTGGTGGAAAATATTGTCAGGCACATGCGGCTTCCGGAGAACCGGTCCCGTTCCTTTAAAGATATTGCCATCATTGCGGTGAGCGAGGTGGGCAATCCAACGATTCTGGCCACATGGGCGGTGATTGCCGCGATTTTACCCATGGCTTTTGTGGGCGGTCTCATGGGGCCGTACATGCGCCCCATCCCGGTGGGGGCGTCGGCTGCCATGGTCTTTTCCCTGATTATTGCGTTTACCATTACCCCCTGGGCTGCC
>NZ_JBFXHE010000172.1:0-8970 GCF_050177295.1 Desulfobacter sp. | reverse complement strand
CCCTGGGGCTAAGCCTGGCGCTTGTGGCCCAGGGCCATTTGACCCTGGCGCAGCTGGTGCAAAAAATGGCTAAAGCCCCGGCAGATCTCATGGGGATCAACAACGATATTGTGCCGGGCAACCCGGCGGATCTCACCCTGATTAATATGGATGTCGGCTGGACCGTGGATCCAAATTCATTTGTCAGCAAAGGACGCAATACGCCTTTTGCCGGCCGCAGGCTCACGGGTGCGGCCGTTTTGACCATTGTTGGCGGCCGGATTGTTTACGCTATAGATTGTTAGAGGAATAGCCATGACCCTGCAGCTGAAAGAAAAGAAATGGTTGAGTTCGGAAGAATATCTTGCATTTGAAAAAAATTCAGAGATCAAGCATGAATTTTTTGACGGCCAGATGTTTGCCATGACCGGGGCCAGTTTAAATCATAATCGGATCAGTAGAAATATAGAACGGGAATTGGGGGTTCTGCTAAAGGGATCTTCATGTGAAAATCTATCCAGTGACATGCGGGTTAAAATCCAGGCAAAGGAACAGTATACGTATCCTGATATTGTTATTGTCTGTGACGATATTCTTTTGGAAGAAATTAATGGTGTTGAGACTCTGCTTAACCCGGTTGTTATTATTGAAATTCTTTCGGACTCAACTGAAGCATATGACCGGGGGAAGAAATTTTCCAGTTACCGGCTTATTCCTTCGCTTCAGGAGTATATCCTGGTCTCCCAGAATCATTGCCAGGTTGAAAGGTTTATTCGTGGGGATGATAGCTGGAGATACTTCTCCTATGAAGACATGAAGCAGCGCGTTACCATAGATTCTGTTGATGCTGAGGTGCTGTTATCAGATATATATTACCGGGTTGGGCTTGGCGTTGACGAGAGATAGAAAAATTAATCCTTGGGACGAATAACCTGGGATAGGACTCAATGGCAGACGTACACAGCATTCTGGTGGTGGATGACGAACTGAGCATGCGCCAGTTCCTGGAGATGCTTTTGTCCCAAAAAGGGTATCAGGTCACGCTTGCCAAAAACGGCAAGCAGGCCCTGGGCAGTATTAAGCAGAAAAAATACGATCTGGTGCTCACCGATATCCGTTTAGGCGACATTACGGGCCTGGATGTGTTGCGGGCCGTGAAAAAGGAGCACCCGGATACCGTGGTGATCATGATTTCCGCCTACTCTACAACGGAAATCGCTGTGGAGGCAATGAACGAGGGGGCTTACGATTTTGTGCCCAAGCCCTTTGATAATGATGAACTTTGCGCCACCATTGCCAAGTCCCTGGCGCTTTTGACCCTGGAGCAGGAAAAGGCGTACCGGTCAACTGAACTTAAAAGCCACCTGCATTTTAACCGTATCATCGGCAACAGCCCGGGCATGCAGGCGATTTACCAGCGGATCCGCCAGATCAGCCCCACCAGGACCAATGTCCTGGTCACCGGTGAAAGCGGGACAGGCAAGGAGCTTATCGCCCGGGCCATCCACGATAACTCTGAGCGCAAAGATAAGCCCTTTGTGGTGGTCAACTGCGGCGGGATTCCGGAGACGCTCATGGAGAGCGAATTTTTCGGTCATGTTAAAGGATCATTTACAGGGGCTGTGGCAGACAAACAGGGATTGTTTGAGGCGGCCAATACCGGCACTATTTTTCTGGATGAAATCGGGGAACTGTCCACATTTCTGCAGGTAAAACTCTTGCGTGCCGTCCAGGAAACCCGGTTTACGCCCGTGGGCGGCACCCGGGAAATTGATGTGGATGTCAGGATTATCTCTGCTACCAATAAAAAGCTGGAGCAGGAGGTCATTGACGGCAATTTCAGGGAAGATCTGTTTTTCCGGCTTAACGTCATACCCGTCAAAGTGCCGCCGTTGCGGGATAGAAAAGGGGATGTTGAATTACTGGCAGCCCATTTTGTGGAGAAATACTCGAAAAAATTGGGCAAGGATATTGTAAAGCTGTCGTCCTATGCCATTGATTTTTTGAACCGGTATTCCTTCCCCGGCAATGTCAGGGAGCTTGAAAACCTGATCGAGCGCTCTGTCGCACTCTCTTCAACCAATATCATCCTGCCCGAAAGCCTGACTATCTCCTCGCATAAACGTCGGCGCTGGATAGAGGGAGTTAAAGATAACCGCTATGACCTGGAAGATGTGATATCCGGTGTGGATCTGGACAAAATCATGTCTGAAATCGAAACCGCATATGTCAAAAAAGCCATGGAAGTTTGCCAGGGTAACAAAAGCAAGGCCGCTGAGCTTTTAAATTTAAGCTTAAGATCTTTCAGGTATCGCCTGGATAAAACCACGCCGGACAAAAATGAATCCGGGGATCGTGATGCAGGATAATTGAAGCAAGGTTGACAATTTTTCTTAAGGGATGTTTTCTGGCTTCAAACAGACATTTCAGTGTGTCCAGAAACAGGGATTTGCCGAACTGCCGGGGAAGGGAAAGGAAATAATAGATCCCTTGTTCAGCCAAGGCGAATGCCTGTTGTGTTTTATCGATATCCAGTAATTTATTGATCAAGTTGGTCTGAATGGATATAGTGAGTTTAATATGTTGTTTATTTACATCATTTTAAACCCAAGGAGACAAAATGATTGTCAATGTGTCAGAGGCAAAAGCAAAGCTCTCCAAATTGATAGATATGGCATACCAGGGTGAGGAGGTTATTATAGCCAAAAAGAATCTTCCCTTGGTCAAGCTGGTGGCCCACAAAATAAAGTCAAAACGCAAGTTGGGCCAGATGAAAGGGCAGATAATTATACCCGATGATTTTCTGGAAGAAGACGAGGCGCTCAATGCCATGTTTTATGGAGAGGAAGAATGAGAATCCTCGTGGATACCCATATCTATTTATGGATGCTATCCTGTCCTGAGAAACTGACCGATGCCAGACGTTATGAACTTGAATCATCAGTAAATGAGGTGTTTTTCAGTTCAATCAGCATAGCCGAACTCATGATAAAACATTCCATCGGCAAAATTAATATCACTTTCAATCCCTTGGAAATGGCTATGGAAATGGGACTTGAGACATTGAATTTCACAGGGGAAGATGCCTTACTTTTAAAAAGTCTTCCATTTTTTCATAAAGATCCCTTTGACCGAATGCTGGTTGCACAATCCATGACAAACAAGCTGACCCTGATGTCGGACGATTCAAAAATTAAAAAATATGATTGTAAATTGATATAGTGTACCAACATTACTACACAATCTGGAAAAAGAGGTTAATTATGACTATTACAACAATTTCCGGCTTAACGTCATACCCGTCAAAGTGCCGCCGTTGCGCGATAGAAAAGGGGATGTTGAATTGCTTGCAGCCCATTTCGTGGAGAAATACTCGAAAAAATTGGGCAAGGATATTGTAAAGCTGTCGTCCTATGCCATTGATTTTTTGAACCGGTATTCCTTCCCCGGCAATGTCAGGGAGCTTGAAAACCTGATCGAGCGCTCTGTCGCACTCTCTTCAACCAATATCATCCTGCCCGAAAGCCTGACCATCTCATCGCATAAACGTCGGCGCTGGATAGAGGGCATTCAGAATAATCGCTATGATCTGGAAGATGTTGTGTCCGGTGTGGATCTGGACAAAATCATGTCCGACATTGAAGGCGCATATGTCAAAAAAGCCATGGAAGTTGTCCAGGGCAACAAAAGTAAGGCAGCCGAGTTATTAAATTTGAGCTTAAGGTCTTTCAGGTATCGTTTGAACAAAATCATGCCGGACAAATAATGAAAAAAAGATTATCAAAAATTAATTCATGACTGAGAGTATATAGCGATAGCGATAGCTAAGGTATAAGAGACAATCTTGCCAAACGCGGCAAACAGGCCCTGGTCACTCTCCATCCAGGGATCCAGCGGGCACCTGTTCCCACTCAAAAGATACGATGTTTCTTTTTTCTTTTGAAAATTCGATGCCGATGAGAAAAATGCGTTTTCCGTCTTCCATATATTTTTCAAAGTAGCGTTTTTCCTTGATCTGCACCAGTGGATTTTTGTTTTTGGAATGTCCGTCCTGAAGCACTTTGAATTCAAAGATATATATTTTTTCATGCCCGGGAAATTTCAGGGTCAGATCCGCCCGCCCCCTGCTAGTGATATCTTCTGCGGTCAGGTCCAAGCCGAGGCCGGCGAGAAAGGCATAGATCACGCTGACATAAAATCCTTCATAATGGGTCAGGTTCCCGTGGGCGGTGTAGGGGATGGCGGCAAAAAGGCGTGTGATCTGTGCCTTGAGGCCCGTGAAATCATCTTCGAGCAGGGTTCTGTATAACCGGGCATCTGGTTGAAACCGGTGTTCCGTAAAGTATCCGATCAGGTATTGATTGAACGCGTTCTTGACTTCAAAGTTGGGATAGGAAAGGGTATGGATCACCTGGTTAAAAATGGTGGCGGTTTTTTTGATGGTCAGGTATCCGGTCTGGAACATCAGCGATTCGATGGGGATATTGCCCACATCAAAGGTGTTTAGAAGCTGCTCCGACACTTCCAGGTTTTCCAGATTCGGCAGAAAGTATTGTTTTGCCCGGATCATGTCCATCAGAAACGTGGGCGTGCCGGTTTCGAACCAGTAGTTTTTGAACTTTCCGCCTTCCTGGAAGAACAGCAGAATGTCGTAGGGATTGTACACCCGCTCACCGGAAAATGAATAGCCGTTATACCATTTTGCCAGTTCCGCCAGATCTACCGGACCACCGGGTCCGGTCCGGGCCAGATGTTCTTTGAATTCGGTTTCCACATCCATCTGGGTATATCCGCAGATGGTGCTGTATTCCGGGGACAGGGTGATGTCCCGCAGATTGTTCAACCCGGAAAACAGGTTCATTTTACTGAACTTGCTCACGCCTGTGAGAAATGCAAACTTGATGTGTTCATCCGCATCCTTGATGGCGGAATAGAATCCCCGCAAGAAGTTTCTGACAGACAATGCCGTGTCTTCCTCTGTGATATTGTCCAGAATCGGCTTGTCATATTCATCCACCAGTACCACCACCCGCCTCTGATATTTTTCATGGCAGGCCTCGATGAGACCCCTGAAATAATTGCCGATGGTTTCCCTGTTCGCCGCAGCGACCCCGTTGTCTCGTTCATTTTTCTGAAGCAGACCGGCAATGGTTTTCTCAAGATGTTCGGATGACTGACACACATCCCCGCCAAAGCTGATTTTGATTACGGGATATGTTTTATCCCAGTCCCATTTGTCATACACAAACAAGCCCTTAAACAGGTCTTTTCTTGCTTCAAACAAACATTTCAATGTATCCAGAAACAGGGATTTTCCGAACCGCCGGGGCCGGGAAAGGAAATAGTATTTGCCGCTGTCGGCAAGTTTAAGGGCCAATGGAGTCTTGTCGATATATATGTAATTCTCTGTCCTGATTTCAGGAAAGTTCTGTATACCCAGGGGCAGTTTTTTCATGGTCACGCGCCTTCCAGGGAGCCGGCAGCCACCTGTTCCCAGGCAAAAGATACGATGTTTCTTTTCTCTTTTGAAAATTCGATGCCGATGAGAAAAATGTGTTTTCCGTCTTTCATGTATTTTTCAAAATAGCGTTTTTCCTTGATCTGCACCAGTGGCTTTTTGTTTTTGGATTGTCCATCCTGGACCACTTTGAATTCAAAGATGTAAATCAAATCGTTGGAGAATTTGATCACCATGTCGGCCCGGCCGGTGCTGGTCGTGTCTTCCATCCGGATGTCAATGCCCAGGGAATAAAAATAGGCATAGATCACACTGGTATAAAACCCTTCATACCCGGCAATGGTGTTTTTCATATAGGCATTGTAGGGGATGCCGGAAAAAAGGCGCTTCAGCACCGGCTCCAGATGTTCAACCTGCCGGTCTTCCAGGCAGACATACAGATCATCCTGTACCATCCCCCGGATGCTGTGGCTCTGGGTCAGATGATCCAGGAAATAGTTTAAAAAAGCGTGCCGGACTTCAAAATTGGGAAATCCCAGCCGATACCGGTTGATATGGGGAATCCGGGACGGTTTGACACCTTGAATGGTCAGGTATCCGGTCTGGAACATCAGGGATTCAATGGGGATATTGCCCACATCAAAGGTGTTCAAAAGCTGCTCCGACACCTCCAGGTTTTCCAGATCCGGCAGAAAGTATTGTTTTTCCCGGATCATGTCCATCAGAAACGTGGGCGTGCCGGTCTCGAACCAGTAGTTTTTGAACTTTCCGCCTTCCTGGAAGAACAGCAGAATGTCGTAGGGATTGTACACCCGCTCACCGGAGAATGAATAGCCGTTATACCATTTTGCCAGTTCCGCCGGATCCACCGGGCCGGCGGGTCCGGTCCGGGCCAGATGTTCTTTGAATCCGGTTTCCACATCCATCTGGGTATATCCGCAGATGGTGCTGTATTCCGGGGACAGGGTGATATCCCGCAGATTGTTCAACCCGGAAAACAGGTTCATTTTGCTGAACTTGCTCACGCCGGTGAGAAAGGCAAACTTGATGTGTTCATCCGCATCCTTGATGGCGGAATAGAATCCCCGCAAAAAGTTTCTGACAGACAATGCCGTGTCTTCCTCTGTGATATTGTCCAGAATCGGCTTGTCATATTCATCCACCAGCACCACCACGGGCATCTGATATTTTTCATGGCAGGCCTCGATGAGAAACTTGAAATAATTGCCGATGGTTTCCCTGTTTGCCGCGGTCACCCCGTTGTCTCGTTCATTTTTCTGAAGCAGGCCGGTAATGGTTTTCTCAAGATGTTCGGATGACTGGCACACGTCCCCGCCAAAGCTGATTTTGATCACCGGATATGTTTTATCCCAGTCCCATTTGTCATATACAAACAGGCCTTTGAACAGGTCTTTTCTTGCTTCAAACAGACATTTCAATGTATCCAGAAACAGGGATTTGCCGAACCGCCGGGGCCGGGAAAGGAAATAGTATTTGCCGGAATCGACCATTTTCAGGGCCAGGGGGGTCTTGTCGATATAGACGTAGTCGTCTTTTCTGATTTCAGGAAAATTCTGTATACCCAGGGGAAGCTTTTTCATGATAACGTTCCTTTTCTGTCTGTATCATATAACCCACATGGGCCGCAAGCCCACAACAAACAATGAAACTAAAGACTCCAACAATTCAGGGCTAAAATGGGCGCCGCAGGCGCTTCGCCCTCTTGTTTCTTGTATCTTGTCTCTAGTTTCATATAAAACAGCCATATCCTGACGGACACAATAAACAATGAAAGTTGTGAGTATTGAGTTGTGAGTAGTGAGAAAACAGCTTGTTTTAAATCTCACCACTCAATGTCATAAAGTTAAGATGATTTCAATTCAAACCATGAAGATCATGAAGGACATGAAGATTGATTTTTCGGTATGTATTCTTCATGCTCTTCATGTCCTTCATGGTAAAATAAAATATTCAGTGCTTAACTTTATGACATTGAGTCCTTTGTCCTTTTGAATCAGTGTTCTAATCTACCCTGAATTTGTTTATTTTAACCTGTATGATTTCAATCACTTCTTTGATGGTGATCTCAATATTTTCAGTTACGATTCCTTTTTTGTCGTGTTTGTGATGGGGAAACGTAGCAATCTTGTCGTGGTGTGGGGCATTGTCCCACCTTATAATCAGTGCAGCGTCTTGATCTTGCCAATGAAAAGAGTAGTTCCGTTCCGATTGATCCATATACTCTCTGGCAAACAGTATGGATTGATCGTGAAATACGATTTTGAGTTTGTAATAAAACCCATCATTCCACTGTTTAAAATCCTGAATTTCATATTTTTTTACCCAATTCGACTGATCAAGTAATTGCAAAATGTCCATTCTTGACCTCTTGGATTTTAAACGCTATGTCTTCGGCAATTTTTAGATAAGATTTCCATTCGATATAATCATCCCATTTAGAAAAATCCTCTTGCTTTGATTTTTTTATTTCTTGTTCAAAAACATTCCAAGTCTGATTATACTTAAGTTCGAAAAACCGCAACTTTTCTTTTACGTTGTGTAAATTCGCCTGATAATCCATCAATAGCCAGTTTGCTACATCTTGTTTATTTACAGTGATCATCATTATTCCCTTGTTAAAAATTATGTTTAGGGACGCAAAATAAATAACTTCCCGATTTTAAGACGTTGGCATGGATTTTTATATGAAACTAGAGACAAGATACAAGAAACAAGAGGGCGAAGCGCCTGCGGCGCCCATTTTAGCCCTGAATTGTTGGAGTCTTTAGTTTCATTGTTTGTTGTGGGCTTGCGGCCCATGGGGGTTATAGAAAACCGGCAAGAAAAGCCCTGAGTATTTAGCTCAGGGGATGAATTGCCGGACTCGCTAACCCTGAGATTCAATATATTTCCTTACGGCATCAATGGAAGCATTTCCGATTGAGCAACAAAAATATCCATCACTCCAAAAAGTTTTTTCCTTCCAAAAAAATTTCTGGAGCTGTGGCCATTCTTTCCATATACAATAGGTACTTTCCTGCTTTAATCGTCGAACAATTTGCAATGCAGAAAACTTGGGCACACTCTCTACCATCAAATGAATGTGATCACGGTCTACCTCTATCTCTTTAATTGCAAAATCCGATTTTTCTGCTATTTTTAACATAGCACATTTCATCCAATCCCCACACTGCATTAGTAAATTAAAATTTTATTATTACATCTAACCATAACAACTTGAAATTATTAATAAACATTCTCATTTTTGCAAAACATAAAATCTTGTCGTATTTTGAATAAATTCAACGAGATACATACGTCAATGTTTTTTGATGAAAAATGGTTTTAATGTGCTTAATATTTTTTACAACCGTCTTAACACCATTTGTGATTTTCAAATAAGTGCCTTTGGTGCGCCAGGATAAGCCTGGTCATTCTTGTAACCTGAAAGGAGGTTACCATGTAAATTGCTGATTAGACATGTAGCTGCGGTCTGTCGTGTGGAGGTAACAAAACACGGGGAGCAAGATCGG
>NZ_JBFXHE010000171.1:0-8981 GCF_050177295.1 Desulfobacter sp. | reverse complement strand
ACCAGGGACTTATGCCGGCCGAAGAACTACTGGATGCCATTATCATCCTCATTGCCGGATTAATGCTCATTACACCCGGGCTTTTAACGGACACGGCAGGCCTTTTCCTGTTATGGCCCCCCACTCGAAACACGTTTAAACGCTTTTTACGAAAAAAATTTGACGAGATGGCGGCCAACGGCAGCATTAACATCACCCGGTTTCATTAAACCGGACAGATAGTCTGCATTTAATGGAAATAAAAGAACGAATCCTTGAAATAGTTCAAAAAAGGGAAAGCGATTTACCCACGCTGCCGGATGTTGTGGATAACCTGATCCGAGCGGCTTCTGACGAAAACACAACCACAGAAGACTTAGCCAAAATCATTTCACATGACCTGGGCATGACCAATAAGCTGATCAAACTTGCAAATTCCGTTTATTATGCTCAAAGAAATAAAGTGGATACCATTAAACGGGCCATTTCCGTGATTGGGTTTGATGAAATCATCGGCATTGCCCTGGGCATGGAAATCTTATCCAGCGTATTAGATACTTCAGGCCTAAGCCTTGATATGAAAGCATTGTGGATACACGGTATCGGCGTGGCCACGGCCTCAAAGCAGCTGGCAAAGAAGACCAATCCGGGCATTACCGGAAAGATTTTTGTCCCGGCCCTGCTCCATGATATGGGCAAGGTGATTTTCTCGGTCTATTTTAAAAGGGAATATAACGAAGTCCGGCAGTATGCACTGGAAAACAGGCGTCCCCTGTATTTCAGCGAAAACATCCTGTTCAAGCTGGATCATGCCGCATTATCCGCCCTTTTGATGACACGGTGGAATTTTCCTGCATCCATCATTCTGCCCTGTAGGTTTCATCATGCCCCGGAATCGGCGCCGATCCAATACCGCCATCAGGCCCTGATCATCAATCTTGCAGATTATCTTACACAGAAAGCCCAGATGGGGCATTCAGGCAATCCGATTCCTGTTACCATCAAAAATGCGCCCAAGAAAATCGGCATTAATGAATCGGCAATGATCCAGATCATAGAATCCCTGAAGGCCAAAGAGCCGCAGATCAAGGAATTTTTCAAAATTACCACAGCCGTTAGATGATCATTGGCTTCCCACCGCTTTTTCTCCGGGAACTATCCAGAATTCGTCATTTTAGCCTCTTGAGAAAAAATTTAAAATGACTTAAGCTTGTACATTGGTAATAAATTTCACGAAAAATTATCCAATTGATGATTCTGACACCATTTCTATGGGAGCCAAATGACCACGGGTTTTGATCATACAATTCTGATTGTTGATGATGAGGAAAAAATCGGGAAAGCACTTGGACGTCTGATTAAAAGGACAGGTGCCCGTTCCTTTTACGCGGCTTCCGGTCCCCAGGCGCTGGATTTCATTCAAAAATCAGAAAATCCGCTCTCCATGATACTTTCGGATCAAAGAATGCCGGGAATGGACGGCATCCAGTTTCTGGAGAAGGCCAGGGCCATCACCCCGAATACGGTCCGATTCCTGATCACCGGCTATGCAGATATCAATGCGGTTTCCGGCGCAGTGAATCAAGGCGCTGTCCACCGGTTTATCACAAAACCCTGGGACAATGAGAATTTATTGGAGATGATTGAGTCAGGATTGCAATATTACGAATTGGTCGTTGAGAACCAGAACCTGTTTGCTTTGGCTAAAAAACAAAATACCCGCCTGTATAGTTTAAGCCAGGAGCTTCAGCAAAAAGCAGTGGCGCATAAACGGGTGATTGTCCAAAAAGAAAAACAGATCATTCAGTTAAAAAAGCGATTGGAAAAGGGGATTGGTGAGGCAGATTATTTCAAGCAGATCGAAAAATTGCTTGAGGAAAACCATATGCTTGACAAAGACAGAATTGTGTTATGCTACCTGGCTGTAATGAAAGATTTTTTTCTAAAATTTAAAGACCTTGCTGCCCGTAACGGTTTTTTTATGCCGACAGCTAATGAACTAAACCGGGAAGAGTAATTTTATTTTGCAGTCAAGGCAAAGGGGCGTGTACCATCGAAACCGGACAACAGGAAAATAAAATCCTGGTAATTGACCCGCAAGGAATTCTTGAAAAGAGAACCGGGCTGTTATCGGAAAAAGGATTCCGGGTGGATTGTTTCAAATCTCCTGCCGAAGGCCTGGAACGCCTGGCCCAGGATTCCGCCCTCCCATATTTTCTGATTATTGAGGGCTATGTTGAAATAGAGAAAGAACAGGAGACTGTTCTGGCAAAGGCTAAGGAAATTTCCCAGGAAACCCAGCGACTCCTGGTGGCGGCACCATCAGAGCTGCCCTCCTTTGTCAATGCAATAAATTCTGCCGGGATTCATGCCTGCCTGCCCCTGCCGTTTACGGCTGAAGAACTTTTTGTTCAAGTCAGACTGCGGTACGATGCATACCAAGCCTGCAGAAAAACAAAACACCTGCAAAAAACCATCCAACGTCAAAATAAGCAGCTGTTCCAGATAGCTGGAAATCTGAAAAAAAAAGAGACTCTGTATGCGGCCCAAATCCAACAAAAAGAAAAGGAAATCAGAATTCTGAAATCCAGGCTCAAGAACATGTTGGGAAATAATGAATTTAAACGTAGTGCAGAGCTTAGACACCTTTTGGAAAAAGAAAATATCAGTTTTAATTCATTTGGCTTCAGACAGGCATTTGATGATTTAAAAACCCGTGTCAGGGACATTTTTTCAGCCATTATTTCAAAAAGAGGTCATTCCGACACATTGACTCTTTCAGAAAAAGATATTTTCAACGCATTGACGACCCAGACCGATCAATTGGATGAAACCATTGATATCGCTGAGTACAGCCCCCTTGCCAGTCTGCTGACCCAGGAGATTCTGAATCTAATGGTTTGGCGGACCAATCGTGGACCAGGCCACCCTTCGGACGCAAAACTGTCGGATGTCCTAAAATATTTTACCATCGACTTCTCAGATAACAGGGTAAGGGCTTATATCCGGCTTGGGAAGGATACCCCGGAGATGGTGACGGTTTACATGATAGAACAGTTTCTCCACAAAAACGGGATTATCTTTGGCATCGCAGAAGAACCGGCCATCGAAAAATGGCTTTATGGAAATGCCCGAAAAGGAGAAAAACTGCTTATTGCTGAAGGCAAACAGCCTGTTCCGCCAACCCAGGGAAAAGTTCACTATTTTTTCCCAACCAATTTCAAGCGCGCAGGCAGACTGAACCCGGACGGAAGCATAGATTTCAGGGACAGAGGAGAAGTCCCCCATGTGGAAGAGGGCATTATGCTGGCTGCCAAGATCCATCCTGAGCCGGGAAAACCCGGCCTGGATGTTAAAGGCATGGAAATACCTGTGGCAGAGCCTGTAGATCCGGCTTTTGCTGCGGGCCCGGGCACCCGGTTTAACGAACAAAAGACTAAAATTTTTTCAACCACCCAGGGGGAACCTCATCTGGATGTTATGGGGGTTGTCTCGGTCAACAAAGAATTCAAGGTAAAAGGTGATGTGGGGTTTGAAACCGGCAATATTGACTTCAATGGCAATGTCATTGTTCCAGGCACGGTCAAGGAAGGCTTTAAGGTCAAGTGTATTTCACTCACAGCCAAGGAAATTTGCGGTGCACAGGTTGATATCTCCGGGGACCTGAACGTTTCAATGGGTATTATGGATACAAAACTTATCAACGTCAAAGGTAATATTCAGGCCAAATACATTCGCAACTCAACAATAAACGCGTTTGGAGATTTGACGGTTCAAAAAGAGATCATTGATTCTACAATTTATCTGAGCGGAGCCTGCAATAATGAAAGGGGGACCATTCTCAACTCAACCGTGTCAGCAAAGCTCGGGATTAAAGCCGGAACTGTGGGAAATGAATCTGCAGCGCCATCGGTTCTGACTGTGGGGGTGGATGAACATTTAATCCGTTTGGAGGATAAAATAAAATCCAATCTTTCAATTAACAGGGACATGATTAAGGAGTTTGCATCAGAAATCAGTCAGATGAAAGAGGTGGACAAGTGGCTTCACGGAACCATAACCGGGAATGCACATCTCCAGGATCGGGCCCAGATAGAGATTCGGGAACTTGAGAAAAAGAGGTCTGTTTTAAACGGAATAAAAGATGCCGCTGCATTAAAAAGCATCTCAGATACGATTCGGAAACTGGAAAACAAGGCGAAAAATGCAGGGGAAAAAATTAACGAATGGTTTGAACGTCAGGACCAGATACATAATGATATCTCATCAAAAAATATTAAAATTGAGGCGTTGGAAAATTCAAACAGACAACTTGTTGAAAAACTGGAAAATCTGGAACAGATTTCCAACAAATTCGAACCCATACCTGAGTTAGATATATCAAGGCACATTCAATCCCAGACAAAAATTAAAGCGCCCCATTCGTATAAAATCCTGAACAAGTCCTGTTCGCGATGTCTTATAAAGGAAAAGAGCCGGGATGAAGGCGGTATTACCTATTATGTGCTGGAAATAAATTAGAGAGAACCTTTTGTCATCTTTTCATCTTTTTAATATGGTTTAGCAGTCGGGCAGCATCATTGAAATGGGGGTCTATTTTAAGACATTGTTCCAAGAGGTTTATCGCTTCAGGGTAGTTTTTTCTTTCAAAATAACATACAGCCGTGTTTAGCAGGAGGATATGATTTAACGGATCAATTTTCAAACATTTCTGATACTGATCCGTGGCTGCTTCATATTCCCCCTGCTTTTTAAGTTCAAGCGCATACTTGTTAAAAACAGCAATTGATTCTAGTACAGGCGCTTTGGCACTTTGTAAATATTGACCGGCTTTTTCAAGATTGCCGGCCCCGAGATATGCCGCTCCAATGCTGGTATAATTTCTATTCGTAAGCGTATCGACTTGAAGGTTGCTGAATGTTTCAGATGCCTCCTTGATCTTTCCCATTTTAAGATAGATATTACCAATGCTGATAACAGCATCAGTGTTTAAGGGATTTATTGAATAGGCCATTTCCATATAGGAAAGGGCTTTTTCGTATTCAAATTGTTTCATACTTAGCTGGCCCAGCATATAGTATGCTTTACTGCTCTTTTTGTTGATTTTTAAGACCTTATGTAAGCATTCTTCGGCTTTATCATAGTCTCTTGTGCTAAGATAGCAATCACTTAAAATAAGATAGATATCAATATTATTTTCATATTCCTGCACGAGTGATGTTCCGTACTCAATCGTCTCCTTGACTTTTTTCCGTAAACTCATAGCAGTCAGCTTTTGCAGTTTGTACTTAATGGGATCCGGATCAAGATCCTTTTGTAATACTTTATTGATGTTAGCTATAAATTTATCTTCGGAAAAAGGCTTTTCCAGGTAAGCATCAACCCCTTCTTCAATGGCATAAAAAATTTTGTCATCTGACATTTCTTCAGCCAGCATCAAAACGGAAATATTAAAATAATTCGGGTCATTTCTTATTGCCATCAACAACTCAATGCCGTTCATGCTAGGCATATTCCAATCCGTAACAATCACGTTAATCATAGGTGATTTTTTGATCTTGTTTAAAGCGTCCGTACCATTTTTGGCCTGTATGATGTTTTTATAACCGTTATTTTTTAAGATACGTGAAGCCAAGGTCAATATCAGCTGCTGGTCGTCTACAAGTAAAAAATAGATGCGATCCTTCATTTTTGTTTCCATCATCCATCAATTGTTAGTTTATAAATGCTAAAATCTTGGCATAGGCCAATTGCAGCGGCCACTGTATCAACTCCGCTGGCTGCATCATGAAGTTAAGATTTTTCCAGCAGTGCATTAACAATTGTACATTCCGTTTAACCTGTTTAAACTGTATATGTATAACATTATCAGAAGTATTTACCGAAAACAAGGGGGGCATGGCCTCCCTGATCCACCGTCAAAAAAAAATAAAAAACCCCGTTGAGCTTGATGAGTCAAGCAGATAGAGTGTTTTGTGCAACCAAAAACCTATCACCAACAGGGTAAAACAAATTATGACACAAGGCGTGTTACCATTCAAGTACGAAGAGGAAGAAAGCAGGAACGAGATGACCGCGTTTGCTGGATTACCGGTCTATCTGGACCTTGCCGAAGTGATTGGATTATCCAAATCCATTCAAACACACTTAAAAATAAGAGATAACGGCCAGGGTTGGTCCGATTCACAGGTTGTGCTGTCTCTTGTTCTACTAAATGAAAAAGACAGAGATGCATGGCTTGACGCGCAAGGTCCGCAGAGCCTTGGAAATACGATGGCGTAAGGAGAAAAAACGCACGGTCCTCCCATCACCCAGCGCAGTATTCAGGTATTTATCCCAATTTCATGATGCAGAGCAGGAAAAAATTCGCTTGCAAACAGATGTTAAAGCATTTATCCCCAAGCACAACGAACATCTGATGGGTTTGAGGTTTATTAATAGGGATGTCTGCGCTGGATTAAATAATGCGAATCTCCAGAAAACAGCCACACTGGATATGGATGCAACTCTGGCAGAAACGATGAAAAAGAATGCCCTTTACTGCTATAAAGGATTCAAATCCTATCAACCTTTAAATGTATGGTGGCATGAGCACGGTGTTATCCTGCATACAGAATTTCGGGATGGCAATGTGCCGGCCGGGTATGAGCAGTTAAGGGTTTTTAAGGAGGCGTTGAACTGTCTTCCGGAAAATGTCGAACAGGTAAAACTCAGGTCAGACACGGCCGGTTATCAGCATGATCTTCTGAAACATTGTGCGTCAGGAGAGAATAAACGTTTTGGCCGGATAGAATTTGCAATCGAATGTGACGTGAACTCGGCGTTTAAATGAAAGAAGACTTGGCAGGAGGGAAGCTTCCATCATCGGATTTCGGTGTGAACGCTGCCTGGTGGTGGGTAATGATCATCGCCTTGAACCTGAATGTGATGATGAAGAATTTGGCATTGGCCCCATGCTTGAAAACAAGGCGAATGAAAGCCATCTGATTTTCGATTATCAATATTCCAGGTAGAGTAATTGAACATTCTCGCAGTCTGATATTGCGTTTATCTAAACGGCATCCATCCTATGCTCTTCTTGTTGAGGCACGCAGGCGAATTGCATTGCTAAATGGAGCCTGGGCGCCCTCAGGATAATCATATGAGACTTTTTTCATCAAAGAAATGGAACTTTTCTACCAATCATGGGATAATTGCGCCTAAATTACACTTAAATAAGACGAATTGTCCCGCAAGAGAGGTTAACGTTACCCAAAACGTCGTTCTCTGACATAAATAGTCGCACTCCGAGAAAAAATTTCCCGAAATTGTCCTTGGACAGGTGTTCAGAAAAATAGGTGGTGGATTGGGGAGGGGCAAACGCATTGATTAACTCAAGCCAAAGAGGCATGATAATGAAATTGTTTTTTTTTACGGATTCATACACGCTTGATAAAATCCGGTTTCTGCTATCCAGCCTAGGCACGATTTTCCTTTGCATGACCGTGGTCATCTTCATTGCCTGGCTGGTCAAGGGAAGACCCAGGCAGCTTTCCATTCGGGACTCATTGATTTTAACCTCCTTTATTTATGCAGCGCTAATCGCCACCAGCTCTGCCTTTGTCTTCTTGCTCTCCCAGATCCACGAGGACGGGCACGCCATTCATGGGCGCAATTTCGAGGCATTGAATCTTGCCCTTGAACTCAAACAGGCTTCAGATGATTTAACACGGTTTGCCTGTACATATACGGTGACAGCAGCGCCGGAATATGAACAATATTTCAGGGAGATCACCGCCATCCGCGACGGCATCCAGGCCCACCCCCAAGGATTTACCCAGTTCTACTGGGATTATGTGGCTGCCGGAAATATAAAACCGGATTACGACGGAGAGCGTTACAGCATTGAAAAAAGAATGATGAATTTGGGTCTTTCAGAAGAGGAAATATCCAAACTGTTAAAGGCGAAAGAAGCGTCCGACGATCTCATCAACCTGGAAAACATAGCAATGAACGCTGTCAAAGGCTTGTATAAAGACGACGAGGGGCAATTTACAATCAAGAGGGCTCCGGATATGGAAATGGCGCGCAATTTACTGCACGGCAAAGAATATCACAGCGCCAAGGCCCAAATTATGAAACCCATTGAACAGTTTTTTACCCTGTTGAAACAGCGCATGGACAACGAAGAGAACCAGTTACACAGACGCAGCGAAGCCATTGTTCTTGGCATCACCATGCTGGTCTTCATCACCATGGGGTTCTGCATTTATGTTTTTTTTCTGATGAGGCAGCGTATCATCCTGCCCCTTGCGGCGTTTGAGCAGGGCGCATTGGCAATTAAGAATAAAGATTATTCCCATTACATCGCCCTTGATACAAAAGATGAAATCGGATCCCTGGCTGCGGCGTTCAATGCCATGTCCCACAGTATCAAGGAACATATCTCGCGCCTGAATGCCACCATTGAATCGACCACCGACGGCATTCTCGTGGTTGACCTGCACCAGAGAATAACCGCGTATAACACACGATTCCTGAAAATTTGGCAAATTGATTCCAAGCTGGCCGAGACAGGAGCTGATCAGGTTGTGTTAAGTGGTATGCTGAAAATGCTTGAGGACCCGGATGCTTTTTTGGAGCGTATCAGACAAATTTATGCCAACCCGGAAGAAGAGGCTTTTACCACGCTGTTGTTACGCGACGGCCGGATTCTTGAGCGCTACTCAAGGCCCCAGCGGCTCGGCGACCAGGTCATTGGACGGGTATGGAGTTTCAGGGATGTCACCCAACGCCACCGGGCCGAAAAAGACCTTAAAAAAGCAAAAGAGACGGCCGAGCATTTATATAAAATGGTCCCCAGCGGGGTATTCACGGTTGATTTAAAAAAACGGATTACAAGCTGGAATGACCAGGCTGCCCGGATTACAGGCTATTCATCCGAAGAGATGCTGGGGCAAACATGCACCAAATATGCATTAGCCCCATGCACCCAGACCTGCGGATTGTTATCTTCAGATATT
>NZ_JBFXHE010000170.1:0-8982 GCF_050177295.1 Desulfobacter sp. | reverse complement strand
TATTCATTCTGGCTTGAAAACGGTTTTTTCAAAGCTGAAGACAAAAGTGACAGCCCCCCTTTTTCAATTGTGATTCCACCGCCAACGTCACTGGTGTGCTTCATATGGGCCATGCGCTGAACAACGTGATTCAGGATGTCATGTGCAGATACAGAAGGCTTTTGGGGCAGAATGTTCTTTGGATGCCGGGAACCGATCACGCCGGAATCGCCACCCAGAATGTGGTGGAGCGCAAACTGGCTGCCGAGGGCAAACACCGTGACCAGGTCGGCCGGGAAGCCTTTATCGAAGAAGTCTGGAAATGGCGGGAAAAATCAGGTGGCGCCATCATCAACCAGCTCAAGCGTCTTGGTGCCTCCTGCGACTGGGACCGGGAACGCTTTACCATGGACGAGGGGCTTTCCGAGGCTGTACGCAAGGTGTTTGTCCGTCTGTATAAGGAAGGCCTGATCTATGAGGACCAGTATATCATTAACTGGTGTCCAAGATGCAGAACCGCACTTGCCGACCTTGAGGTTGAATACGAAGAAAAGGACGGTTATCTCTATTATATTCGTTATCCGTTTAAAGGCGGCCAGAAAAAAGGGCTGACCGTTGCCACCACCCGGCCTGAAACCCTGTTTGGGGATATGGCAGTGGCAGTCAATCCCAAAGACGAAAGATTCAAAAACCTCGGTGAAACAGAAGTTGCGCTGCCCCTGACAGACCGGGTAATTCCCATTATCCGGGATGAATATGTTGATACCCAGTTTGGTACCGGTGCCCTGAAAGTCACCCCGGCCCATGATCCCAATGATTTTCATCTGGGGGAAAAGCACGGCCTGAAAAAATTAAAGGTCATTGATGATGCAGGCGCGATGCTGGAAGGGGCAGGGCGTTTTGCAGGTCTTGACCGGTTTGAATGCCGTAGAAAAGCAGTTGAAGCCCTTGAAAGCTTAGGGTTGCTTGAGAAAAAAGAACCCATAAAACACAGCGTGGGCAATTGTTACCGCTGCCACACCGATGTTGAGCCTTCCATTTCAAAACAATGGTTTGTCAAGGTAGGGCCTTTGGCTGCCAAAGCATCCCAGGCCGTACGGGACGGCAGAACCAGAATTATTCCTGAAAACTGGTCAAAAACCTATTTTGACTGGATGGACAATATCCGGGACTGGTGCATATCCCGTCAGATCTGGTGGGGGCACCGCATCCCTGTATGGAAATGCCCGGATTGCAAGGCTGTTATTGTTGAAGAGACAGATCCTGATGCCTGCACCAAGTGCGGATCCCAAAATATTGTTCAGGAAACCGATGTCCTTGATACCTGGTTTTCTTCGGCACTCTGGCCCTTTTCCACCATGGGCTGGCCTGAAAATACAGATCTTTTGCAAACCTTTTACCCGACCAATGTCCTGGTTACAGGGTTTGATATACTGTTTTTCTGGGTTGCCAGAATGATGATGATGGGTATCCATTTCATGGATGATGAAATTCCGTTCAGGGATGTTTATATCCATGCCCTGGTCAGGGATGAGTACGGCAAGAAAATGTCCAAGTCCAAGGGCAATGTCATTGACCCGCTCAAGGTGATTGATGAATACGGGGCAGATGCGTTCAGGTTTACGCTGGCCGCCTTTGCTGCCCAGGGCAGGGACGTTAAAATGTCCGAATCAAGGGTGGAAGGGTACAAAAATTTTGTCAACAAGCTGTGGAATGCTGCCAGGTTCACCCTGATGCATATTACGGAAAAAGACGAACTGACAGACAATCTTGACCTGACCCTGACGGACCGCTGGATCTTGTCCAGGTGCGCTGAAACCTCCTTTGCCGTTAAACAGGGAATTGAGGAATACCGGTTCAATGAAGCTGCTTCTGCGGTTTACCAGTTTGTGTGGCATGAGTTCTGCGACTGGTATCTTGAAGCGGCCAAACCTGCCCTGTATGAAAAACTTGGGGCAGACCGGCGCGACGCAGCCCGTGGTGTTCTGGCCAAAGTGCTTGCAGATATTGTTATCATGCTGCATCCTTTCATGCCCTTTGTTACCGAAGAAATTTACAACATTCTTCCGGGCACAGGCGGCTCTGTGATGAAGGCAGATTTTCCCTATAGTGACGATGCGTTTAAAAAGTTCAAAAACCCGTCCTGTGAAAAAGAGATGGAATTTATGTTCTCTTTGATCTCAGGTATCCGCAATGTCAGATCCGAGATGAACATCCAGCCCTCCACCAGGGTTAAGGTGCTGGCCACCACGGCAGACAATGCAGAAAAACTGCTGATTGCCGAAAATAAATCGGTCATCATCAATCTTGCCACCCTTGAGAACCTGTCTTTCTGTGACGCAGACAATCCGCCTGAATCCGCTGCCACCACAGTTTCAGGGGCCACCACCTGCTATGTCTGCCTTGACGGTGTAATTGATTTTGATAAGGAAATCAGCCGTCTTGAAAAGGAGCTGGAGAAAAACACCAAAGAGCTGAACAACATCCAGAAACGGCTGAATAACGACAGTTTCCTTGAAAAAGCTCCGGAAGATGTTATTGAGAAGGTCAGGGAACAGCATGAGGAACTCAAGGAGAAGCAGGATAAAATTGCGGTGAACCTGAACCGGGTGAAGAATCTGAAACAGGATTAGCGGAAAAACGTATATCCATGGATATGACAGAACAGATCATCCGGCTGGCGCTATTTGAAGATACCTGTTTCGGGGATGTGACCACGGAAGGTATTTTCCTTTATCCCCAGGAAGAAACCGCCATCATTGTTGCAAAACAGAACTTTATTCTGGCTGGTACTGATGTGGCCAGAAAAGTGTTCCAAATTGTAGATCCGTCAATGGCATGCAAGATCCATTGTAATGATTCAGACACCATTAAAAAAGATGATGTTATCTTTACCATCACTGGAGATATCCGCTCTCTTCTGACCGCCGAACGTGTGGCTTTAAATTTTTTGCAGCGGCTTTCCGGGATTGCAACCCTGACACGAGAATTTGTCACGGCACTGGATAATCCAATGGTCAGGCTGGTGGATACAAGAAAAACCACACCTGGGTGGCGGAAAATTGAAAAAGACGCTGTCAGGGCAGGGGGGGGATTTAATCACAGATTTGCCCTTTATGACGGCATTCTGATCAAGGACAACCATATTACGGCTGCCGGCTCCATTGCAGCGGCCGTTTCCCTTGTCCGGGCCAGGGCTTCCCATCTGATGAAGGTGGAAGTGGAAGTCTCGGATATGGCCCAGGTGCAGCAGGCCATCGATGCCAAAGCTGATGTGATCATGCTGGACAATATGGAGATTGATACCATGACCCAAGCCGTGGCGCTGATCGGAAAGCGGGCTGTGGTGGAAGCGTCGGGTAATGTCAGCCTGCGGACGTTGAACGCCATTGCCGGAACCGGCGTGGATGTTATTTCCTGCGGCGCCCTCACCCATCAGGCTGTATCCGTTGATCTAAGCATGCGAATTCAATGTCATTAACTTAAGCGTTATTGGGAGAAAAGACCTATATTGCCACGACGGCCGGAAGGGGGTTGATCATAAGATGGGTCACTATATGAAATGCATTGTCAGATGGTTGAGCCGGAAAAGAAGAACAGAGCGGTTTAAAAGCTACCAGTCTATGGGAAAATAATCCTTTAAAAATTTTCCGCACCAATGTTTTCCAGTTAAAATGCCATGAAAAAAGGGGTCGCAGATCCGGGCGGCCCCGTCCACAATATCCAAAGGGGGCTGGAAATCGTGGCGTTCCTGTTTTAATACGGCAAGGCGTGCCGGATCCTCATCCGTAACCCAGCCGGTATCCACGGCATTCATGTAGATGCCGTAACCGGCAAGATCCTCGGCAGCCGTGTGCGTGAGCATGTTTAACGCGGCCTTGGCCATATTGGTATGGGGATGGCGGCTGCCCTTTTTAAAGCGCAGAAATTTGCCTTCCATGGCCGAGACATTGACAATGTGTTTTTGACCGGTGAAATCTGCTTTCATCATCTGGGCCAGCCGGTTGCACAGAACAAAGGGGGCCACATTGTTGACCAGCTGGATTTCCAGCATCTCTGCGGTTTCAATTTCTCCCAGTTTCAGCCGCCAGGAATTGGTTTTCCGAAGATCCACCTGCTGGAGATCGGCGTCCAGCGCCTTTTCCGGAAATACCAGGGGCGCATCGATACTATGGTCGTAGGAATAGGGAATCTGGGAGAGCCGGGCCGATTGCCGCAACCCGATGCCAGGCGCTGTGCCGTTCCAGGAGACCGGCAATACACCGTCACCATCCACACCACGGGGCCGGCCTGTTGAAAGCTGGGCCACGCAGTCCCGGTAATGGCCTAAAAGCATTGCCGCCTTTGGGGACAACGATGACATCTCTTTTTGTTCGGTGCCCATCAAATGAGCATAAAATCCGGGTGGACGTCGAACGGTCTGGGCTGCGTTATTGATCAAAATATCAAGGCGCTGGTATGTCTGCCTGACATGATCGCAGAACAGCTCCACGCTGGGGATATGTCGCAGATCCAGTCCGTAAATATGGAGCCTGTGTCCCCATTGGTCAAAATCGGGTTCTTTGGAAAATCTTGAAGCTGAATCCTTGGGAAAGCGTGTGGTGGCAATTACCCGGGCACCGGCTTTGAGCATCATCAATGTGGCCTGGTACCCGATTTTAAGCCTGGATCCTGTGATGACGGCAATCTGTTTGTCAAGGGATGCGGTCTGGAACCGCTTTTGGTAGTTGAGTTGCGCACATTCAGGACACATGCTGTCATAAAAATGGTGAAGCAATGTAAATTTTGCCTTGCACACATAGCAGTTGCGGGGGGAATCAAGGTGCTCTGCGGACCTGATGCTTTCAACTGCGGGCCCTTCAAGCCTGGCAGGCGCCGTGAACACAGATGCTTCCCTGGCTTTTCTGATCCCTGTTTGCGCTCTCTTTTGCCGCTCTTTTGCCACAATGGCAAGGCGCATCTGCCGTTTTTTATCCTTGTTGCGTTTTTTTATTTCAGCCCTGTCCGGCCGGGATATTTTGCCGGCCGCCGTTATCAGGGCGATGCGGTCCGCTTCGGGGATCCTTGCCAAAAGCTCAGACTGGTCTGCCAGAGTTCCCAGCACCCGGATGCAGCGGTCAATGTCTGCAAGTATCTGTTTTTCATCTTCCGGTGCAGTTTGCTCCCGGGAAAGGGTTTCCACGATATTGCCTTCCTTTTATATGCATAAAAAAATGGCAATTATTATAGCGTATTAGCCAATTTGTCAACTTTTTAAAAAGGGCCGGCAGTGGCTGCCGGCCCCATATCTGCTTGAACAGGATCGAATTACATGGCGGTTTCAGGGTGGAAGACGTTGACTTCTTTAAGGTCATCGCCTAAATATTCCCTTTCATTGGGTCCAAGAATGCCCAAAGACAGACAGATCAGGGTCCACAGGTGAACCACTCCGTAGTTGCCGCCATAATGCTCGCTGAGTTCATGGATCTGGGCGTGGCAGTTGTGGCAGCCGGCAATGCAGTAATCTGCGCCGGTGGCCTGGATCTGATCGTCTTTGATTTTCCCGTAACTCAGGCGTTCATCCTTGAATCCGGACTGAAGGAATCCGCCGCCGCCGCCGCAGCAATAGTTGTTGGAACGGTTGGGTTGCATGTCGATGAAGTTTTCTTCACCTACGATGGATTTCACCACAAACCTCAGGTCGTCGGCAATGGGATCGCCATAGCTTTTCCTTACAATCTGACAGGGATCCTGAACCGTAAATTTAATTTTCAGGTCTTTGTTCCAGTCAGAATTCACCTTGAGTTTGCCTTCACGTATCCATTTGGCATAGTATTCATAAATATTTTTTACATCAAAGTTGTGTTCCAGGTTGAATTTTTTCAGTCCGGCCCGGACTGAGAATGTTACGTGCCCTCACTCGGTGTTCAGATACGTCTTAACCCCCAGTTTGTTGGCCTGGTCCGCTGAGGTTTTAGTCACTTGTTTCCAGGACTCGTCATCGGCCAGGAACATGCAGTAGTTTTCTCCGGCCCAGCCTTTGGACCCATAAGTCCAGTTGGCGCCTACAAGATGGAGGATTTTCCACAAAGGCACCATTTCATCGGGTTCTGTGTTGGGTTCCCTGGAGTTCTGATTCAGGAAAAATTCCGCCCCTTCCTTGTCAATGGGGGCTTCCATGTCAGCGAATTCGGGCTGGTTTTCCTGGTATTCTTCCAGAACATCTCCCACAACAAACTCAAAATCTTCTGCGTTGGTGCCCATGGCAGAGGTGGTTTCATTTTTCAATGCCATGTCACATGAACCCAGGATGCCCCTGGGGCGGTCTTCTCTGGGCCGTAATGCCCGGGCGTTGAAAACAAGCTGGGGAATATCAATTTTCATGGGACAGACATAGATGCAGCGCATGCACATGGTGCACATCCAGGGCCAGTCTGATGCGGCAATTTCCTCATCCATGCCCAGGGCAGCCATACGCAGAAATTTTCTGGGGTCCATGTCTGCCAGCCCGGTGGCCGGACACCCTGATGAGCAGGCGCCACATGTCAGGCAGGCATTAAGATTTCCGCCCTCGGGCAGAATTTTTTTAACCTTGTCGATAAAAGTTGAGGCCTTTTTATTCCGGCCCAGTTTGATGACAGTTTCTGCCATGTCGTTTCCTTTCTTAAATACAGTTAAAGGTGAACACTCAGCATGTTAATGGTCGTCGTGGGTTCCCAATGCCTTTAGGGTAGATGTATCTATAACATACTGATCACATTGTATATAATCGTTGCTAAAGAAAAAATCTCACCTACAGGCGAAAAACTATAGCAAATATTAATAGTGAATTCAATTGAATGATCAAAAATTGGTGGTCCAGGTGAAGTCTTTAATCCTGTATTTTAGTTATTCTTAAGCCGCAGCGGAGGAACCCATAAAAAATTCTTTCCATGGCCTGAATGTATGGGTTACAATGCCCGGGTTTTTGAGATTTAAAAAATCCGGACAGGTTTTTTTGCCGCTTTTATATTATTGTTGCCACGGGCTGCGTGCCAAAAGCCGGCCCATAATTATAAACGGATACGCATCAGTGGATCGGAGAACATTTTTAAAACTTGCAGGATCAGCAGCCCTTGCAGGCACATGCCTGCCGTTGGTCAGCGGGCTGGAAACAGCATGGGCACTGGATGTTTCACTTTGCCAGGCAGGTGCTGGGGATCATGGTGTCAAGGACGCCCTTGGGGGAGCCGGGGTATCAGCCAGAGACCCAAAGCTTTTAAAAATCCGTTTTTTTAATCGAGATTTCAAAGATGATGTTTTTCTGCCTGACAACGAAATGCCCCTTCTTTTATCAAGCCTTATGCGTTTTAAGCGTATTCAGAACCTGATCGGCCACGGCAACTTCTGCCTGGCCGGCTTTGATGATGCTTTATCCTGTTCCCGGTCCTATGACGCCATAGGACCGTTTCCCCGCCGGGAACTTGATTTTCTCGAAAAATTATTTCAACGGCCAGCCAGCGATTACGGGTTTATGGGAAAAAAAACAATTCCCCGGCTGACCTGGCAGGTTCCCGAGGGACAAACAGTAAAAATCCGGGGTACGGGCAACTATCTGTACAAGGGCGGATCCGAAGCGTTGTACCAGGATATCCGGAAAAAGGTCGGAACCGAGGCGGTGCTGACCTCAGGTATCCGGGGTGTGTCTAAGCAGTTTCTGCTCTTCCTGGACAAGGCTGCTCAAAGCCGGGGGAATTTGTCCATGGCCTCCAGATCCCTTGCCCCGCCGGGCTATTCCTTTCACGCCACCGGCGATTTTGATATGGGGGAAAAGGGGTTCGGGCCGGATAACTTTACAGAAAAGTTTACCCGGACCCGGGTGTACAGCCAGTTGTCCAGCCTGGGGTATATCCGGTTCAGGTACGGCCCTGGAAATCATCTGGGCGTCAGGTATGAGCCCTGGCATGTTGAGGTTGGGGGCTGAAAGACAATATGGTTTCCAAACAAATTTAATTTATCAAAAAGGAAAAAATGTTAATGTTGATCAACATTCTGATTTTAAGCGTTGCGGTATTTCTGGTGGCCAATTTTTTACCCGGCATCCGGGTTAAACATTTCGGGACGGCCATTATGGTGGCCATTGTCTACAGCCTGATCAATTTTTTCTTTGGCTGGCTGCTGATTATTTTATCCCTTCCTTTTATGATCATTACATTCGGGCTGTTCAAACTGGTGATCAATGCCGTGCTGCTCTGGCTCACCGATAGAATGCTTGATGACTTTCAAATTAAAGATTTTTTTACAACGTTTATCGCTGCCCTGTGCATCACCCTTGTTGATTCCGGGCTCAAATGGGTCATGGCATCCATGTGATGCGTTAAGGAAGCAATGAACAATATCATTACAAAATAAATCCCCTTCACTTTTCCCAGCCGCCAAACAGATGAAGATGCAGGTGGAAAATTTCCTGGCCCCCGCCTTTTTCCACATTAAAGAGCACCTTGTATCCGGATTTGTTTATTCCCTCTTTCAGGGCCATTTTTGCGGCCAGGGTGAAAAGTCCCCCCACAAGTCCGGTATGCCCAGGTTCAATGTCGTTGACGCTGCGGATATGGGTTTTGGGTACGATCAGCAGGTGGACCGGGGCCTTGGGGTGGATATCCCTGAACACCACATAATCATTGTCTTCGTACAGCATGTCGCTGGGAAGTTCATGGGCTGCAATTTTACAAAAAAGACAGTTATCAGGCATGTTTTTCTCCAAATTCTATATGTTAGTCCAAACAGGCATCAATCAAATGCATCAATCAAGTGCATCAATGGCGTCCATGATATTTTCCATGGCCCTTGTGGCATTATCCCGGATGAATATATCCGTTATCCGGTTGGTATATTCCGACGGGTCCGGGTTGATTTCTATAATGGTGGTGCCACAGGCCTTGGCCTGGGAAGGGAGCGCGTTGGCGGGTGCCACCGTGCCTGTGGTGCCGATCAGTATCATGCAGTCCGCTTTCCGGGATGCATTAATGGACTTTGCCGCCGCAT
>NZ_JBFXHE010000169.1:0-8992 GCF_050177295.1 Desulfobacter sp. | reverse complement strand
GCAATGTTTCTGACAGATTATGCAAAGTTATTTTAAAAAAGAATGCTGGTGTCTTAATCCTCTCTAATCGAGGCAATGTTTCTGACTCAAAGGCTGCTGACGAAATAATCTGTGAATGCGTAGTCTTAATCCTCTCTAATCGAGGCAATGTTTCTGACTCTGGGTACCTGGAACCTTTGTCCGCAGCGGCGTTTCAAAGCCTTTTTGCCGGACCTGCCCCGTTTTCGGGGTTTGGAAAAAAATTTCACATTTGAATCCATGCTGTTTTTGATACAACACTTTGATTTTAAAAACAATATAAAAATGCCGGACTTCCTTGACTTGATCAGGACTTGTTTTCCCTTGTTTTGCCCGGGCAAACGCAAGTTGTCAAAGAGCAGCCAGGCATTAAAAGGTCACTGGCTGGTACGCAGCTTCAGTCCCCAGAAGATAGTCGGCAAAACTGCGGACCTGGGTCTGGATGGTTCTGCGAAATGAAGCGGGGCCGCGCATCAGCTCCTCATAGGAGATAATAAATGTTTTATAAAGGCGGGGCTTCATTTCGACGGGCCGCAGTGCGGCCATCTCCTTTTCATCCGCGTAGGTTGTCACCGGGGCGTCCCGGTAATGGAAATCATCCGGGCGGACCATCTTTCGATTCAGCAGGTTCAGCACAAACCGGTCGCCGATCAGACACCGATACTCCTCAACCAGATCACAGGCCAGCGAGGGCCGGCCATATGCAATTTCATGCAGGCTTCCCATATAAGGATCCAGCCCGCAACTTTTTATTGCGGATATCACCTCATTTGTCAACAGGGTGTAAACAAAGGAGAGCAGTGCATTGACCGGGTCCTTAGGCGGGCGCCGGTTTCGGTTGGGAAAATGAAAGTCGTTGTTTCGGATCAGCAGGTTGAACACGCTGAAATAGATCCGGGCGCCAGCCCCTTCCACACCCCGGACAGCATCGGGGGTATCGGCCCGGTCCAGGGTGGCGGACAACGACTTTAAACCCGCAGCGGCTGCTCCAATGCGCGGCTCTTTGTAGTCCCGCCCCCGCCGGGCCAGAAACCAGGCCATGTTGGCAAGCTTGCCCGCCACAATGCCTTTCATAACCGTCAGCTTGAACGCCGGATTTTCCAGTTTGATGTACTGGGCTTTGCGCAGGGCCACATGCTTGTGTTCATCAATCATCAGCCTGGCCCTGAACCGTCCCGTGGGCGTCAAAAATACGGTTTCCACCCGGTTGTGGATTAAAAAATCCATAACCGGCCCGCTCAAAGAGATATTGCCGGTTAAAACCAGTTTTTCCAGATCCTTTGCCGGCAGACTCTCCAGAAGATGTCCCTTTTTGACGATATCAAGGCTGGTGCCGTTTTTTTTCAGAAATGTGCCTTGCTCTACCACATACATGGTTTCCATGCCCTGGCTCCTGTCTCAGGTTAAAAACGTTTCCAGCTGGACAATGGCGGTTTTCATATTTTCAACCGCATCTGTCAGGTTCTCAATTTTTTCACTTTTCACGCTGCGGTCTGTAGCCAGTCCGGCCCATGATTTCAGATGGATCAAGGGATGCAGATAGCCTGCGACATCTGGTTCAATCCGGCAATAATCCCGGTCATAACCGGTCAACGAGTGGAGCCTGCGGCAACCCAGAGGGGAGCCTTTGACCCGGCTGAGTTTATAATCCACCAGGTGGGGATTGTAGTCCCGGGTCGTGGAGAAAAGATAATGGAGTAATGTCTTGCCGGCAGGCAGGAACCCCAGGGTCTGGTATAAAATTTTTTCTTCCCGGACCCCGATACTGCGATGCTCCCGCAGCATGGCGGTCAGGCGGCCAATGGCCGGACACTTGCGTTCCAGCTCAAACAGATCCGGGTATTTTTTGTTCAATACCGTCATTTCAGGGTGCGGAATCAGTTTGGCGGCCCGGGTGGTTTGCATGCCGTCCGCCAGCCTGGCCGGATCAGACCGGGAAACGGTGTTGAGGAACCTGAGCTGGGCATCCACATCCTTTTTGGGACAGTCGGTAAAAAAAGAGCGGCTGCCGCTTTGCCGGTGAATGCCCAGGGGCAGTTTGATCAGGTTGCCCAGGCCTTTGCCGGACAGATGGTCCTGTTTGGGAAATACCTCAAGGTTAAAACAGGACAGATCCTTTGCCAACGCGTCGCAAATACCTGTCAGGGCCTGGCGGATTTGTGCGGCCGGGACCGGCGATGCCATGAAAAACCAGAAATGGTATCCTTTTCCCCCGCTGAATTCAATCACGGGAGACAGCCCGAATTCAGCGGCCCCTTCGTTAATTCGCGCTGCCATGTATGCCCGGTCTTTGCGGATGCGGGTCCGGCTCCGGGCAAGATCCCGTCCAGCGGCACCGCGCAGCCCGGAAACCAGATCTGCATCAATCACAGCGCACTTGACCCTGGCATCCGTGTTCATCAGATAAAATCCATAGGTTCTGGTGCCTTTAAAATGGTCTTCCATATCCTCGCAGGTAACCGGCCGCCGCACCGGCACATATCCGCTGGTGTTTTTTTGCCGGTCTGCCCACTGCCTGGCAAACAGATCGGTCCGGGAGAAGAACAGGTCCATGAACCCTTTGACCCGCTGCTGTCTTTCATGCATCTGCGCAAAGGGGGCGGCCCAGGCATCCAGGCCTGGATCTGATTCCCCAGTCCCGGACGCCTCTGCTGCCGTCCCCTTGACCGGGTTGTCAGGGCGCAGCCGGGAAAATACCTTATCCCGGCCCAGATGCACAGATGCCCGCTGGCACAGGGCGGCCAGATCCTTTCTGCGGTCCAGGATATCCAGAAGTTCGAGCCAGGCCTGCCATGGGGCGTCAAAGGCCGGGTTCTGCGCCGTTAAGTATTTATATATTTCCAATGCCGTATCCACGCAGCCCGCGATCTGGGCGATGCGGGCCCACTGCATGGCCTGGTCCGGATCAAGCCGACCCCAGATTTCCTGTTTGACAAGCACCCGCCGGCATTTGGGCAGGGCGCTTTCTTCAAGCACCGCCTGTTCCAGCCGCTGCAGTAAAAGTGTGTAATCGGTGAGGCCCTGCCCGGCTGATAACTGCCGGTCAGACACTGTTTTCCGTGCGTGTGACTGTTGTTTCATGGTATTTATTCCCACAGGTTAATCCGACGATGGCTGCCGGATCATGGCCCGGAGCTGATCCAGTTTCGGGTAGTAATGCCCTGCACTTTTCTCCAGTTGAATCAGCAGCTGATCGGCCTTGGGCCTGTCTCCGGCGTTAAACGTACAAAGAGACTGCCAGAAAAGGCCTTCCAGGTACGGATTCCCAAAGTTGTTTGTGAAAAATTCACAGGCCCGGGCTGCATGGGCGGCTGCTGCATCATAATTTTTCAGGTGGTATTCAATTTTTGACAGCCGGATCAGGCACTTATGCCTGGAACGGGCATCCTTTTCCGCCACCCGGGTCAGAATCTGTCTGGCCTGATCAAACCGCCCGGCATTGCACAGCACATCCGCCTCGGTCCAGCGATAATAGGGTCTGCGAAATTTTTCAGGCACCTGATCAATGGTTTCCAGGGCTTTATCCGTCTGCCCCAGGGCCAGGCAGGTCCGGGCCAGCAGCTCATTGATAAAATCATTGGGCTGGCCTTTGCTGTTGCTTTGCAGGGCAAACATCAAAGCGCTTCTGGCGTCATCAAAGCGGTTCAGATGAAAATGCACCTTGCCCAGGGCGAAATATTTGAACGCCAGGCTGATATGGTTGGTCGGCTCATCCTGTTTCAGGCAAAGGGAGATCCGGTCCAGGGCTTTGCCGCTGTCTCCGGTTAAAAGCAGCAGACTGGCGCTGCGGTACAGGGATTTAATATAGTTCTTTTTTTCCTGGTGCCGCTGTTCCCGTTCCTGGTCTGTTAAGCCTTCCCAGTTGGCGCAGGCCTGTTCAAATTTTGCCAGTCCGGGCTTGGGTTTGTTTTCAATCTGGGCGAACAGCATGCCTTCCCGGTAAAAATTAGTCACTGTGTCGGGCCGCAGCTCCTGGGCTTTCTGGAAATATTCATGGGCCAACCCGATCCGGTCCGCCTTTGCCTTGCCGGCCAGAAATACTTTTTTATTTTTAGCGGTCCATAAACTGTTATAGGCCGTATATGCCAGGGATGCACAGGCCATGAAGTGATCCGGTTCCGCCGTCACGCAGATTGTCAACTCCTGGATGGCCTGGTCAAACCGGCCCGCCTGGCCCAGAGCAAAGGCGACTTTTAGGCGCACCGGGCGATCCATGTCTGCGGCGACCAGATCCGGCAGTTTTTCGTCCACGGGATGGTACAGACTTAACAGATCATCCCAGCGATTGTTTTTGGATAATTCGTCAATGTCTGACAAAACCTGGTTTCTGGATTTTTTGATGTACTGCCCCGTTTGAACCCCGAACAGAGCCTGGTCTGAAAATTCTAGCAGATCCTTTTGTCCCAACGGATTATCTGTCGGCTGTGTCTGACGGCGCAGGTCCTGTTTTTCTGGACCCGGGGCAGGGGCAATGATTCGTGCTGCGGACTGAAGCGTTACCATGGTGGTCTCCTTTTAAGAAAGTCTGGGGTATCTTAAAATTTCTATACGGAGACGAATGCGAATTTTTAAAAAATTAAAAAGGTTCTGTTTAGAAATAAAGATAGTTATACATAGGAAAACGGGAATACGGTGTCATGATTTTCCCTGACATAGGCCAGGACCTGACAAAAGGAACGTCCCTTAAGAAAAGAAAAGTGATCCGGATTCAGTTGCCCGGCGGCATGTCTGATCCGGTTTTCATATTCAGGCAGCGTGGAAACAAGTTCCCGGGCCAGCACCCGGTCCGGCATAAATGCCAGGGGCTTGAGCGCCATAACTTCAATGGTGGGGACTGAATCCTTGCAAAAACAGATATCCACACTTTTTTCCAGCAGGCTGACCGCAGTTTTCCTGTCCTTTTGCCCCAGCGCCATGCGGCCCAGATTGAAAAAGACCAACTGCCAGGGATGAGTTTGCCCGGATGTTGCTGACACCAGGGAGACCAGGGGATGGTAAAAGGATTGCGCATATCCGGGATCAGCATTAACCAGAAACCGGCAGATGGAAGAGATCTGAAACGCTGAAAAAGAATCAAGTCTGTCAGGCACAAGGCAAAGATCGTCAATCTCCAGACAGGCTTTAAGACTGGATGCGGCACCGTCCCTGTCCCCTGCCTGCAGCCGGGCCGCAGTCAGGTAATCATACTGGCGCATCCAGTCATTTTTCAGTTCCAGGGAAATGTTTTCACCCAGGGCCTGCCTAGCATCTAAAGACATTGTTTCGGTTTGATTGATCAGAGCCGGACCGCAGAACGCCCAGTTCTGGACCAGGGTACCGTAGAGCCGGCCAAGGGTCTGGTCGATCAGGCAGCCTGATTCCTTCATGACAGTATGCCGCTTTTCCAGCAAATCAATGAAAACAGTCAACTCCCGGGGCAGATTCATACTGAATTCAAACCGGTTGTGGACACTGACCAGAAGGGTATTGAAAAACTCGGCAACAAGGTCGGCATCCATGGACATGACCGGTTCAGTCAGTTTTTTCCCCTGTTCGGCCCACTTTTCTGCCTGCCTGATCCGGCCCAGGTGGTTGGCAAGGGCCAGATTTGAGGTGCACCAGGTCAGCGCAGCCATGGGCCAGGATTCAGAAACAGTGGCCGGTGCCAGTTCAGCAATGGCTGTGGCCGTTTCATGCAATGAATAATCCCGGGTCATTGAAAAAAAAATGTGGGCAAACCGGCTGAACCGGTTCAGATCCTTGAAAATCCCCTTTAAAAGAGACCGGACAGCAGATGCCTGATGAGTGAGCCACTCTTTAGGAAACCGGTCCATTTTACGGATAAAGTCATCCGGGTGTTTCAGGGCTTTTGAGAAATCATCCAGCAGATCAGCTGTCTGCTCTGAATAAAGACAGGCAATCATCCAGGCTTCATCAAAGCCGGCCACCCCGTAAAGCCGCAGGGTCTTTGGCTGGTTTCCCGGCTTTAGGCCTGCCGGATAAATCATACACTTAAATGAATAGTCCTCTGCTGCCTTGATTTTTTGATCCAGTTCCCCCACCGGCGTTACAGGGCCTGACCGATCTAAACACCCTGTTGCAATCACGTTTTTCGAAACTTTTTGGCTGTGAACAAGGTTTTTAAACCCCAGTCCAAAGGCCAGGCCGGCGGAACCGCCGTTAAACCGAAGGGACTGTCCGGGCAGGGCCACGGGGAAAAGAACCAGCTGCCGATCCCTTAAAGCCGTGGACTGCCGGCGAACCAGGTGTTCCGCCTGCTGTGCGCTGTCAAGAAATCGTTTGTCCATAAGGGGATGCGCCCATTGGGGGATGAGCAGCTGTTTTTCCGTGGAAGCAATGCAACCGACTGTAAACCAGGCAATTTCTGCTGTGCCGCACCGGGCCAGAAGAACAGGCACTTTTTTCCAGCAGCCCTGGGCCAGAACACCAGGTGCCACCTCTTGCACCGGGGAGAAAGAAAGATGGCAGTTCAGGAATTCTTTAACCCAGTCCGGTGCCGAAGGCGTTGTCAGAACCTGGGACCAGAGCGTTAAAAACAGGAGCCGTTTAATATCGGGATTATGGATTTTGGAAACAATCCGCCCAAAGGTATGGTGAAACCCGTTTGAATCCGGACCGTGCCAGAAATCAACCGCAATCTGCAACAAGGGCGACAGGAAAAGGCGATGGTCTTCCCCCCAGGAAAGGTATTGTTCAAGCTCCTGGATCGTAATCCTTCCCATGGCCCTCCACTATCCCGCCTGACGGACAATCACCAGGACCAGCTCCTCGCCTGGTGCAAGGGGGCGGTTAAACTCTGCCATAAACAGACTGCCCTGGGGATTAAAACTGCATTTGCAGGCCGTGGTGAGTTGCCGGTTCTGCCGGTCTTTAATAAAACATCTGAATTCCGCCCGGGACAGATCCAGGTTCCCGGCCTCAATCACGGCGCCCACGGAATAAGGTTCCGGCGGTTTAACTTCATGCCTGATCCGGCATTGAACCGGCGCAATATCCAGAAGACCGTCCCGGTCAAATGAATAATATCCTGCTGTAAAGGTTTTGACATCGTCATCTGCCGCACTCATGGACAGGGCATGGGAAGGAAATCTAAGGGCTGCCAGACACGCATCCTTGCTTTTGGGGACCCAGTCCCAGTCAATACCGGCAATCTTTTTTCTGATCCGGGCCATCATAGATTCAAGGGTGCCGGGAATCGACACCGCCTGGGCCTGGGCCAACCGCATCGGAACCGCCATGGATGCAAAAGTATATCCGGTTTCCACTTCGATCTCACGAAAAAATATCCTTGGATCATTCTCTTTCAAAGGAATGGAGCCCAAGGCCCAGGGGGGCAGAAACTGCTGATCTTTATCCATTTTCAGAACAGCATCCACCACTTCGGGCGAAACAGTTCCCGAACACTGCCCCAGAAAGGAGGGTTCCAGGGAATAGATGTTCCAGGTTTCAATAAACAGCTGTGATATCCCGTGCATCATGTTCCGGGGGAGGATCAGATCTCCGGGGCCGGCCAAAGCCACGTCCGGCCAGACCTGGGCAGCCAGAACCATGGTGCCGTCAACGGACAGAATCAGCACCTCCGGCGGCGTATAAAAACAGTTGTTCCGCCAGCACCCAAGACCCTCATCCAGGTGCCGGATCTGACCTGAAGCCGCAGGCAGGGTCTTTCCGGAAACAGGGAAATCCGATTCAAGCTGTTGTGAAAAAATCTCCCATGCCTCAATGTCATCTTTTAAAAAGCTGGTGCAAAAAGGACAGATCCTGTTATGTGCCGCCACCTGGTCAACATGCGCTAAAGACTGTTTTATTTTTAACGGCGGACAGGTTCTCAGCTGCCTGGCCAATGCCAGGGCCTGTTTTCTGGTATGCATAATGGATCCTTTTTACTCTTTTTCCTGGAGGGCATTCCAGGTGTCCAGGGTTGTACACAACTCAAAGCGAAAAAAGTCCAGGTCTTCTGCATCTATCATATCATGGGCGCTTTTATCCGGTGACACCCAGTCCAGCGGGCTTAAAAACGACTGAAGTTTATGAATCATTTTCTTTCGCGGATAGTCCATATTGGATTTCTTTCCCATAAGTTTTGATACGGCGTCATGGGTGAGATTTTTGCAAAAGAAATAAAAGAACAGGCGTTTTTCCTTGTCGTTTAAAAAATTAAAACATTTTTGCGCCCACACGGACAGGGTGCGTTTTTTTGAATCGTCAAAGGGGCCGGACCCAGGGCAGGTATCTATAATACCGGGGAGTTCATCGTTATCCCCGCCGCCTGACCCGGATACCACCCGCTGCTGTATATCAACGCTGCGGCCCAGCCAGTTGATAAAGTCATTAATGGAAATACTGATATCCTCCACTCCGGCACACTCTGCGGCAGATGCCCAGAAATACCCGGCGGCTTTTAAAATATTTTCCTTTTTATTCAGTTCGGTAAACTCAAGGGGCAGATCTGAAGGGTAAACAATATCCATCAAATCATCTGTTGTGACGGCGGACGGCAACGGGTTGGGGGTGCGGCTGTAATAATTTTTCCGGGAATCTTCCTGGTTTTTGTTAAATTGGTCTGATTTTCTCAGGACACCCTGGACATGCCGGTAAAACAGCCGCCAGGTGTCCTTTTGAATATCCTTGTTTTCCCCACTTCTTGACAGCTCAATGAGCTGGCGGAGCAAAACCTGCCTGACCCGGATGATACCAAGGGGTTTTCGTCCCATAAGTTCAGCCAGCATGGACCTGTCTTTAAGCAGAACCACCAGACATTCCTGCCTCAATTCCTCCTGGAACTCATCCGACGTCATCAGCATTGGATTCATTCCCCTTAGAAACAACATTCTTTTTTGCATGGTTTTACTCGATGATCCAGTTTTTAAAAATTGACATGGAACGTAGCTACCAGTTATTATCCCCATGTTAACAGAATGCTTTATATTTTAATGATGGGGAGGATTGATAATTCCCCCAAGGTTTTAGATTC
>NZ_JBFXHE010000168.1:0-9009 GCF_050177295.1 Desulfobacter sp. | reverse complement strand
GATGGACTTCGTCGATGATCACGGTGCCTACCCGGGCCAGAAAGGCTTTGAGGCCGGCATTGCCGCTGCCCAGCATCACATCCAGGGATTCCGGGGTGGTGAACATGATGTCCGGCCGCTGGGTTCCTCCCTTTTTGATGTCCCCGGTGCGGATGCCCAGGATCAGGCTCAACCGCTCGGTGATGATGGGCTCAAACCGGCGCATGAGGTCCTTGGCCAGGGCCCGGGTGGGAATAATGTATAAAACCCCGTGGGCCCGGCCAGAGGTGATGACCCGTTCCAGGGCCGGGGCCAGGACGGCCTCGCTTTTGCCTGAGCCGGTGGCTGCCTGGACGATGAGGTCCCGGCCTTCAAGGATGGGGGCGATGGCCTCGGTCTGAACCGGCCGCAGGCCGGCAAAGGCCCCGTAAAAGGGACGGAAGGTGTTGGGGAGCCTTAAAAGGGGATCGGGCAGGGGGGCGGATGGCGGATCAGGGCCCTGGAGCATGGGGATCAGCAGGGCGCTTTCTGCTGTTCCAGATCCAGGAGCTTGACCAACAGCCTTAATAAGGTTGCCAGGCTGGTTTCAGCATTGGGAAAGACCATGGCCCCCATCAGGGCCCGGTAGACCTCTTTGAAGTCGTGGAAAGGGATCTGCCGCGGGTTCAGGTTGATATAGCTGACCACAAAATTATTTTCCAGGGCTGCGGCCCCCCGGTTAAAGAGCTGGTTGAGCTTTTCTTCTCCCGAAGTGAGCCATTGGACCCCCAGGGGATGGAACAGCCCCTCCCTGATACGTTCCACTGCCCTGCGGAGATAGAAATTTCTGGTGCCGTTGATCTGCGCGTTAAATGCCTTTTCATCCATGGTGTCGGTTCCGGTTTATGCGTCCTGATTTAAGAATCCCTATTTAATCGTCCCAGGTCCACCAGTTCTTCGGTTTGAAGCAGGGTCTGGTGGATATCACAAGGCCTCCCCCCTCTCTGTCAGAACTCCCCATCAAAGGGTCAAAATTGCTGCAATAATACCTGGATTAACACCTGATCGTCAACTTTCGAACGGCTTATATCTACTCATGAATAATTTTTCAACTAAAATTAGGGGCGGGGATGCAAAGTTTAGGGACAGATTCAACGTAAAAGGACCGCCTTTGCGCTGGTCCTTTTAGTCCTGTCGTGAACATTCATCAGGTGAGCGGGGATCTGTTAGTTGTTTTTGTTAATTTTAGAATTTAAGTTCAAAGGCAAAGGCCGCTTTCCAGAAATCCTCCACCGAACCGTCTGTCGCCTCGTTGTAGTCGGAATCTTCATCAAACATCATATACCCCAACTCCGTTGCAAAGACTAAATTTTTCATAATTTGATATTTGGAATTGAAATTGATTTCCAGCACCCTTTCGTCCTCATTGAGTAGAATATCGTCCGGAGACTGAAAAATCGAATCATCTGCGGTTCCCCCTGCATACATGATTTGAAACTCATGGGTCAGATTTTTTCCGGTGCGGATATCCTTGAGCTTAAATCCAACGGCCCACATGGAGACCGCATATGTGGAATCATAGGAATCAAACATATTGTCGTTGAATCGGCTACCGCCAAAGTAAGAACTGGTATGATTCAAAAGCCTTAAATCCCTTTCCGGAAAGGGATACGGCCCAAAGCAGTCCATTTATGACGAAATATAAAGAAGATAAATCCCGCGCCCAAAATTCGTTAAGACGATGTCCAGCATAACGTTACTTTACGCCGTAAAAATAGGGCATCTTTCCTAAAAAAATATTCAATTTTGAACGTTTAAACGTTCAATAAACACGTTAAGTGCATGGCTCTTTCTGCACAATTTTGATTCGATTTTAAAATTTTTTGTATGCAACTATCTTTTTTTATTATCCGGCTAACATTTTGTATTAAAAGCACAATACTTTACGTGGAAATTAAAATTGCGAATATATTCCTCCCCAAATCAGCATTACTTTTTAGGTTGGCACGGAATCTGTCTATGTAAGCATCTAAGGAACATTAAAATGTTTCGTAAAACATACTTTCAACAACCTTAAACACAAAAGGAACTCATCATGATCAAGAAATTTGTTAAAACCCTGATATTAACAAGTATTATGGTATCACTTTTTTTTACCTCAGCTTCAGCAGAAACCTTTGAGGGCACCATCCAGGGGGCCGACTGCGTCATCAACGGTATAAATTGCGCTGAAGACAGAACAGATCCCCTCCTGTGCATGGAGAAAAATTTTATTCTGGTAACCAAAGGGGGAGAGCACTTCTTCCTTCCCAATTTGTACCGATCTTTGAAAGAAAGCTACTACAAACAAAACGTGAGGGTGACTGGAAAAAGGAATGGGAAAGCCATCCTGGTCGATATCCTGGAGGTGCAAAAAGCCGATAAATACCGCTGCATCTGGGACCGTAAAAAGTTTGAGGATGATCTTTACGGCAGGTAATTATTCTCTGATTCTCCGGGACGAAGGGCCCATGTCCTTTGTCCCGGTAATTTTTTAAGCAAAGGTGAAACAGCCATGAAACACGTTACCATTCTATTGTCCCTGATTTTTTTCACCGTACCGGTATTCGGACAACCAGCCCTGGCCGGCCCGGCACCTGCCAAGGTTTTGACCGAAACGCTGGTGGAACAGGATAAAACCCAATTTAGCCCCATGCAGGGCATTTTATATTTTGACACGGCCTGCAATGCCTCCACCGAGGTGGGCGGACTGGTCAGTGACGTTTATTTTTCAAACGGTGCCACGGTAAAAAAAGGAGATATCCTGGTCCGGCTTAATACCGATTTTACCGACCAGGATATCCGGCTCAAACAAACACAGATCCAACGCCTTGACCTTCGTATTGAACATGCCAAAAAGGACCTTGAACGGTATGTCAAACTGCTTGACCAGGAGGCGGCCAGTGAAACGGATTTTGAACATCTGTCCTATGCCCATAAAGAACTGGTCAAGGAACGGGACGCTTTAAAGGTCAATCTTGGAAAAATCCGGTTAAAGAAAAATAAATGCGTTATCCGGGCACCCTTTGACGGGATTATTCTGGAAAAAGATGTTGACTTGGGCAACTGGATCCAGCCGGGAAAAAGCCTGTGTAAGATCGGCTCCACCGGGGATTTGTTCGTTAACGTCCCCGTCAATGAAAGCCTGTTGAAATTTCTTGAGCCCGGCACCCCTATAAGGGTGGTCCTTCATGCGTTTGACCGTGAGGTCACAGGGCATATGGAGGGAATACTGCCCCGGGCCTGCGAAAAAACCAAAAACGTTTCATTAAAAATCCGGATACCCGCCCAAGCGGCAGTGGCAGAAAATATGTCCGCCACCGCCTATATTCCGACATCACAAAGAAAAAAACTTAAGAAAATTCCCCGGGACGCCATTATTCGGCGCCAGGGAAAATCCTTTGTCTATACGGTTATTAATGACAAAGCAAAATCCCTTCCCTTAAACATCCTTTTTTTCAGAGGGGCATACGCATATACGGACACAGCCGATCTCACCGCAGGGATGGCTGTTATTGTTGACGGCAACCAGCGGCTGATGGAAAACCAGCCGGTGAACAACCTGGGAGGGCATCTATGAACCTGATCAAATATCTGGTTAAACGTCCCATTCCCGTTGCGTCCATCACCCTGCTCATTGCGTTTTTTGGGGTTCTTGGACTTCTCAACCTGCCCGTCCAGTTGACACCGGATGTGGAACTGCCCCAGATCACGGTCACCACCACCTGGAACGGGGCCACTCCCTATGAAATCGAAGGGGAGATCATTGAAAAACAGGAAGAAAAACTGAAAGATATTTCCGGGCTTATTCTTCTGGAGAGTTCCAGCTATAACAATTACGGGGAAGTGACCCTTACCTTTGATATCAATATGGAAATTTCCCAGGCGCTTCTTCATGTATCCAATAAAATGAACGAAGTGGAGGATTATCCTGAAAATGCCGATGAACCGGAAATAGACACCACAGGGGCGCAAAGTGATCCTGTACTCTGGCTGATGCTCAAAAAAAAGGGGACTGCCACCCGGGGGGTGAACCGTTTCCAGACCTTTTTTGACAACCGCATTAAACAAAAGCTGGAGCGGGTGCCTGGCGTAGCCTCCCTTTATGTGGCCGGGGGGACCGAGGATGAGCTTCACATCATCCTTGACCTGGAAAAAATGGCCCAGCACAATATTACCATTTCTCAGGTCCGGGAAAAGATTATCAAGGCCAATCAGAATCGGGCTGCCGGGGTGCTGGGCATGGCGGGAAAAGATTACCGGCTCAGAATCACCAGTGAGTTCCAGACACCCCGGGACCCCATGGATGTGGTTATTTTTGATGATGGCGTCAAGCGCATTTTTTTAAGGGATATTGCCCAGTCAACCCTTGGCTGGGAAAAAGAGAAGGTTTCGGTTATGCAGAACGCTTCCGAGGCTATTGTCATCGGGGTATATAAAGCGCATGGGGCAAACGTGCTGGATCTTCTTGATGATATGCGCCAGGTGGTAACAGGGCTTAACAACGGCATTCTCAAAGAAAAAGACCTTTATCTTGACTGGGGGTATGACCAGTCTCCCTATATCAGGACCGCGCTCTCCATTGTGGAAAAAAATGTCCTCATCGGCGGGATTCTGGCCATGGGGGTACTCTTAATTTTTCTTCGCAGCTTGAGCGCCACACTGATAACGGCCATTGCCATTCCCATCTCCGTTGCCGGAACCTTTCTGGCGCTTTGGGTCTGTCACCGGAACCTGAATGTGGTAAGTCTGGCCGGGATTTCCTTTGCTGTTGGCATGCTGGTTGACAACGCCATTGTGGTGCTTGAAAATATTGACCGGCACCGAAAAATGGGGAAATCCGCGTTCCAGGCATCTTGTGAAGGTGCCCATGAGGTGCTTGGGGCGGTTGTGGCCTCCACCTTGACCACGGTGGCGGTTTTTCTGCCGGTTATTTTTGTCAAAGGTGAGGCGGGTCAGCTTTTCAGTGATATTGCCATTGCCGTTACCGCGTCAATTCTTTTCAGCCTGTTTGTTTCCGTTGCCGTGATCCCTGTTCTGACCAACCGGTTTTATGCCATGGGCACCCCGGGAAGGCAGACCGCCGGATCTTCGCTCTGGCTGCCTGTGGAAAAAGTGGGAGCTGGACTAAAAAACGTTTTAATGTCCGGCTCACATCTCTCCTTAAGAAATAAATGGACCCGGGTCTTAACGGTGACAGGATTTACCGCCGCCGCGGTTTTGCTGGCTATGGTTTTGCTCCCTCCTGCGGAATACCTTCCCCAGGGTAATCAGAACTATATTCTCAACCTACTGATACCGCCCCCCGGTGCCTCGGTTGAAAAAAGAAAAGAGATTGGTAATTTTATCTACCGGGAAACCGCCGACTATTTTAAAGAGGACCAGAAAGACGGTGTGCCCATGCTCAAATATCTTTGGTACATGGCCACTGATAAGCTCAACGTGTTTGGTGGCATCTCCATCCATGATACCCAGGGCAGCCAGATTATTCCTTTATTTCAGAGGATTACCCAGGCCATTCCGGATATGTTTGGTGTCTGCTTTCAGGTGGGAATTTTCAACCACCGCATCGGGAGCAGCCGGGCCGTGGATGTCAGTATTTCCGGAGAAGAGATGGATCGCATTACCCATGCCGGGCACACCCTTTACCGGGCCATCATGAAAGTGATTCCCGGTGCCCAGATCCGGCCGGTCCCCTCCCTGGAATCCACCTACCCCGAGGTGCACATCAATCCGGTTAAATGGAAACTTGCAGCCAACGGGTTGACCGAGGAAGATTTTGCCCTTTACCTGGATATTATGATGGACGGATGCAAAATTGATGATTACGCCCCCGAGGGAAAACGGGAGATCGACCTGGTGCTTAAAGGGGATGACAGGCGTTTTACCTCTCCTGAAGCGCTCATGGACTGCCAGATCGTTACCCCCCAGGGCAAAAACATCCGGTTCCGGGATGTGGCAACCCTGGCGTACACCAGCGGGTTGGTCCAGATTGACCACCTGGAAAGGAATCGGACCGTGAAACTGGAAGTCAGCCCGCCCGAGGGGATAACCCTTCAGGAGGCCGCAGAAATGATCCGGGGACAGGTTCTTGCACCCATGCAGTCCGAAGGGAACCTTGACGGGACATCAGTCCGGGTCACGGGAAATGCCAACCGGCTCACCGAAACCCGGCAGGCCCTGCAATGGAATCTGCTCACAGCCCTGATTATCACCTTTTTACTTATGGCAGCCTTATTTGAAGATTTTTTCTATCCCTTAATCATCATGTTTACCATCCCCCTGGCTGGTGCCGGCGGATTCATGGGACTTAAGCTGGTCAATCTTTTTGTCTCCCCCCAGGGGTTTGACGTACTGACCATGCTAGGGTTTATTATTCTTATCGGAACGGTGGTCAACAACGCCATTCTTATTGTCCATCAGTCCCTGATCAATTTCAGAACCGGCCGGATGGCTGTTATCCCGGCCATTTCAGAGGCGGTGAGTACCCGTATCCGACCGATTTTCATGAGTGCGGCTACCAGCATTTTCGGGCTGTTACCTCTGGTGCTTTCCACGGGCTCAGGAAGTGAGCTTTATCGCGGTATTGGCAGCGTGCTTCTGGGCGGGCTGTCCGTTTCAACCTTGTTCACCCTTTTTGTTATCCCGGCACTGCTTTCTTTTTTCATGGGGCTGGAAAAGAGGGATAAAAAGGAGGCGACTGATGATATTCAATAAAAACAACCCGTGGTCAACGCCATCGGGGTACCTGGCTCTGGCGGCAGTTTTCCTGCTGGCTTTAGGCGCACCGGCTGCGGCTGTCACTTTGGATGAACTTATGGATACGGCCATGGACAAACGTGCCCTGATCAAGGCCCATGAGGCCATGTTTGAAAAAAGCGGACAAGAGGTTTTCCTGGTCAAGGGGCGTTTTCTGCCAACCATTGATCTGGGATACCAGTACAATAGTCTGGATCAGGCCGATCTGTCGGAGACCGAACGCAGTTTTTTCCAAAGCCGGGCAAGTGCCACCTGGAATCTGTTTTCAGGTTTCAAAGACATAAACGATCTGGATTCAGCCAAAAAACAGCAGGAAATCCGCCAGCTCATACTTAAGGGCGTCAAACAGGATATCCGTCTGGAAGTGGCCCTGGATTTTCTTGAGGTATTTGGTGCTGTGGCCAATCTGGAAGTGGCTGAAGATGCGTTAAGTCTTTATCGCAAGGAGCAGCACAATGTTGAATTAAAATACAAGGTAGGGGTGCTTAAAAAAAATGACTGGCTGAAAATTAAGGTGGAAGCAGCCAATGCGCTTCAGCAGGTCCACAAAGCCCGGGCTCTGCAGGAGCAGGCTGTCAATAACCTGGGGCTGAAAACCGTTACCCGGGTAAAGGCAACCCAACTGGATTTTGGTTGTTTTAACCATATTCCGGTTCTGGATGACCCGGCGCGTTACCAGACCCTTTTAATGGAAAACCGAAGTGAGATCCAGGCCCTTCGCTGCCGTGTGGAGGATTTTAAGATCAGCGTTAATTCGGCCAAAGCCCAGTTTTATCCCAAACTGGATCTTGTGTTCCAATACCTTACCCGTGATGACGGGCCAGGAACTTCCAATTCCGGGGAGGAATCCCGGATCATGCTCCGGGGCACCATAAACCTGTTTGACGGATTCCGTAAAAACCGGGAACTGGGAAAGGCCCGCCTGGACGTGGTTAAAGTCCGGGCCGACCTCACCGAACTTGAACGGGAGATGACCAACCGCCTGGATAACCTTTTCCTGGATTTCAATGTTTCCTTGAAAAACATGGATGTGGCTGACAAAAGCCGGACAGAGGCCCAGGAAAATCTTCGCATCACCCGGCTGGCTTTTGAAAAGGGCATACTTACTTCGACGGATTTGCTGGATGCCATTTATTATCTGTCCAGGGCACGCTTCAAGCTTGTGGACAGCCGGATCACCATGTTTCGAAACCACTTTCGTATCTTAAGAATGGTTGAAACCCTTTGATATTTACAACCTGCAAAGGGCCATATGTCAGTAGACGGCCCTTTGCAGGCATTTTACTTTACGCGCACATTTTGGAAAAAAGGAGTTCAGGCTTGACACAGGATTATTTTAACGATACCCACCAAGTGTTTAATCTGAATTTAAGGAGAAATGCATGATGCCTCCCGATGACTCCCCGGTGGTTCCCCGTGGAGAAAAACCGCAAAAAGCCAATGCCTACATTGGTATATGCCCGTTTAAAGGCAAGCACCAATGCGGAAATATCATCGGGCAGAGCCAGGCCATGAAGCAGATTCACACTGCCATTTCAATGGTATCCGCGAGCAACGCCTCTGTGTTGATCCAGGGAGAGAGCGGCACCGGAAAGGAACTGGTTGCCCGGGCCATCCATTGCTACAGCCAAAGAACCTTTCATCCCTTTGTCATCATCAATTGTTCGGTTTTTAGCGAATCGCTTCTTGAAAGTGAGCTGTTTGGCCATGCAAAAGGGGCATTTACCGGTGCCCTGACCGAGCGGATCGGCCGGTTTGAAGCCGCAGACGGCGGCACTGTTTTCCTGGATGAAGTCGGTGAACTGACCCCTTATATGCAAATAAAACTGTTACGGGTACTCCAGGAAAAGGAATTTGAACGGGTAGGGGAAATCGAAAAACGGCAGGTGAATATCCGGGTACTGGCCGCCACAAACCGCGACCTGCGGATCATGGTTGAACAAGGCACGTTTCGTGAGGATCTTTACTACCGGCTCAAGGTCTTTCCCATTAATATACCGCCCTTGCGTAAACGCAAAAAAGACATTCCCACCATTGTGGATCATTTCATCAAAATGCAGAACCGGGAAGGTGGAAAGAAATTAACCGGGGTCAAGGAAAACGCCCTTAAACTGTTTATGGACTACCCCTGGCCGGGGAATGTCCGTGAATTAAGAAATGCCATTGAATACGCCTTTGTGGTCTGCCAGGATCAACAGATCGGCATCACGGATGTTCCCCAGGAAATCAAAGCCTTTGAATGTAATCCCCTTC
>NZ_JBFXHE010000167.1:0-9150 GCF_050177295.1 Desulfobacter sp. | reverse complement strand
TTCTGGGATTATAAAACTGCTTCCCAGGGTAAAAAACTGCTTGACCTGCTCAATGAAAAGATATCCCAGGCCCTGAATGCCAAACTGATTATGGGAACAATTTGCTTCCCTTTCCATGATTTCCCGGTTGAAGAGATGGCGGGTTGCGCGCTCAAAGCCCTGGACCATGCAGCCTTTTTCGGTCCCGGCCATGCTGTTGAATTTGACGGCCTGTCCCTGAACATCAGTGGCGACAGACTGTTCCAGCTCAACCATATTGATGCAGCCATCACCGAATACGAAAAAGGGCTTTCCATTGCCCCGACCAATATCAACCTGCTCAACAGCCTGGGCGTGGCCTTTGGGGTGGACGCCTGCCTGGACAAGGCCATGGAATTCTTTGAAAAAGCCCGCAATATCAACCCCGAAGAGGCAATGGTCATTCACAATATCGGCCTGATCCACCGGATCAACGATAAAACCGATTCCGCCCTGGCTTACCTTAAAAAAGCCCATGGGATCAATCCTGATGTATTTGAAATTGAGCTGCTCTTAGGCAATCTTCTGTTCAAGGAAGAAAAATTTGACCTGGCCATGACCCACCTGGATGCCGCCATCCGGCTCAAACCCGAATCCGGCACAGCATTCAGAATCAAAGGCCAGATCCTTCTGGACAGGGAAGATGCCCCAGGTGCCGCAGCCCAGTTCAACCACGCTGTAAAACTCAATCCCAATGATCCCGAGGCGTTATCCGGCTATGCCCGGGCCATGGCGTTACAGAAAAAAAACCTGGCCATTGCTTTAAGCTTTGCAAAGAAAAGTATAGACCTGGACCCTGAAAATGAACAGTACAAACAATATCTCGAAGAAATTCAAAATATCCACAACCAGATTGGGGAAACATATCAGGACAGGGTCATCAGATCAGCCTGATACCGTTGTTTTTAAAAGAGAAAAGAGCTAAAACAAATGAAAGAGATGATCCGGCAGACTGTTCAGGATGCCATTGAAACTAAGCAAAAATTCTTTGAAGCCCATGAAGACCTCATTGAAATCTGTGCCCGGCAATTGGCAGACACCTTTGATGCAGGCGGGAAACTTCTGCTTTTCGGAAACGGCGGATCTGCTGCGGACTGCCAGCACATTGCCGCGGAATTTGTTAACCGGTTTCAGATGGAACGTAAACCATTGCCCGCCATTGCCCTGACCTGCGACACCTCAATTATCACCAGTATCGGCAACGACTACACCTTTGACGAAATTTTCTCAAAGCAGGTCCAGGCCCTGGGAAACAAAAAGGACATGGCCATTGGTATCTCAACGTCGGGAAACTCGGCCAATGTGATCCGGGCTGCAGCAGTGGCAAAGGATCAGGGGTTGACCCTGGTGGGATTTTCCGGGGCAGGGGGAAAGCTAAAAGAGATGAGTGATATGGCCTTTTGTGTGGGCAGTTCTGTAACAGCCCGTATCCAGGAGGTCCATATCACCCTGGGTCATATTCTTTGCGATCTTGCCGAAAGAATACTGTTCCATGGCTTAAAACCACCGTATTAACATGGTCCCCCCAACGATCAATGCAATGCCGGCAAGACGGAACCAGTTAACCGGCTGAACCGGCATGCCAAACAGACCGAAATGGTCCATGACCACAGCCATGACCAGCTGGCCCGCCACCACCAGGCCAAAGGTCAGGGCAGTGCCCAGCCTTGGCGCAAGCACGATAGTCGCAGTTACATAAAAGGCACCTAAAAGCCCGGCCAGCCAAAGACTCCAGTGAACGCCGGAAACGCTGCGGATCGTGGCAAAATCCATCCTGCCGGTCAAAGCATAGGCTAAAAGACCTGCCGTGCCCACGGCAAATGAAATAAGGGCCGCATAAAAAGGATCGTTCAACGCTTTTCCGATCTTTGCATTCATTCCGGCCTGCACTGGCGCCAGCATGCCCGCAGCAAAGGCAAGCACCAGCAGAAATATGAATTTCATTAAAATAAATCCCTTGTCATTAAAAACCCAGTATAGCGTTTTGCCTTCCGGGATACCACAGCATTATTACAAATTGAATCCTGGCCTTGAAAAATAAGCGCTATATCCTTATATTGATGTGTTATTTATACCTGTAAACTAATAATAAAAAGGGGCAGAAGAATGCCGATTTATGAATATACCTGCAACGCCTGCGGTAAAAATTTTGAAACCCTGGTGATGGGCAGTGATACACCCCAATGCCCGGCATGCAGCAGCGAAGACCTGGCACGGCTGATGTCAAAATGCGGATTTGTCTCCAAATCCACAGGCCCCGGCGGCCAGATTCAGACAACCACATCAGCGGGCAGTTCAGGCTGTGCCGGCTGCACCTCAACAAATTGCAGTTCCTGCAGCACCAGCGCAACGATCGGGTGAATATGAAATCAAATATCTGTATCGGCACCCGGGGAAGCACGTTAGCCCTGTGGCAGGCCAATCATATAAAACACAGCCTTGAAAAAGCATTTCCAGACATCCGTGTTGATATAAAAATTATTAAAACCACCGGAGACCGGATAACGGACCGCCCCCTTGCCATGGTGGGGGGCAAAGGCCTTTTTGTCAAAGAGATCGAAGCGGCGCTTTTAGACGGCAGTATTGACCTGGCCGTTCACTCCATGAAGGATATGCCGGGCGAACTGCCCCAGGGACTGATTATCGGGGCCATACCGGAACGGGCCAATCCCTTTGACGTGCTCATATCTGCCCGGGGAGAGCTTTTCAAAGCGTATCCCCAAGGTGCGGTTATCGGCACATCCAGCCTTCGCCGGGGCTCCCAGCTTAAACATCTGCGCCCGGATCTTGAAATCAAATCCATCCGGGGCAATCTGGATACCCGGATTAAAAAACTTAAATCCGGTGAATATACGGCAATTGTTCTGGCAGCGGCCGGGCTTGAACGTCTGGGCCAGGGCAGTGAAATCACCGAATACCTTGCTGAAACCGACATGGTGCCGGCCGTTGGCCAGGGCGCGCTTTGCATTGAAACCCGGGAAAATGATCCGGACATGGCAGATATTTTATCGGTCCTGGACCATGACCCCACACGAATCTGTGTGACCGGAGAACGGGCATTTCTTAAAGAAATCGAAGGCAGTTGCCATATCCCTGTGGCCTGTTTCGGCAAAATCCGGGACAACCGGGTAATGCTTACTGCGGTGGTGGCATCCGAGGACGGCGGGTCCTTAATTAAAGAAACCATTGAATCAACCCCTGAACAGGTGGCTGAAAAAGGCCGGGAACTGGCAAAACTTGTTCTTGATAAAGGCGGACAACGCATATTGGAGGCACTTAATATCCCATGACACAAACCAGGGGCAAAGTTTATCTGATTGGTGCAGGCCCGGGAGATCCCGGGCTTATCACCGTAAAGGCAAAAGAGTGTATTCAAGCTGCGGATGTGGTGGTTTATGATTACCTGGCATCCCCCGTTCTGCTTGGATATGCGGGAAAAGACGCTGAAATTATCTATGTAGGGAAAAAAGGCGGGGACCACACCCTGACCCAGGACAAGATCAACCTGCTGCTAGTGGACAAGGCCAGGGAAGGCAAAAACGTGGCCCGCCTCAAGGGCGGCGACCCTTTTGTTTTCGGCCGGGGCGGGGAAGAGGCCCAGGAGCTGTTGTCCTATGGCATCAGCTATGAGGTGATTCCCGGCGTCACGTCTGCCGTGGCTGCCCCGGCCTATGCCGGGATTCCGGTGACCCACAGGGACCACACCTCCTTTGTCTCCTTTATTACCGGTCACGAACGGCCCGGTAAAAAAGAGTCCCGGATGCAGTGGGACATATTTGCAAAGTCCGACGCCACCCTTGTCTTTCTGATGGGGGTCAAAAATCTGTCCAATATCGTCACAAAACTGATGGAACACGGCAAACCGTCGGACACGCCTGTGGCCCTGGTGCGCTGGGGCACCACCACCCGCCAGCAGACCGTGACCGGCACCCTTGCCACCATTGTTGATGCAGTTGAAAAAGCCGGACTGAAATCCCCGGCCATCATTGTGGTGGGGCATGTGGTCTCTTTGCGGGATGAGCTGGCCTGGTTTGACAGAAAACCTTTGTTCGGGAAAAAAATTGTGATTACCCGGGCCCGGGCCCAGGCATCCGGCCTTGTGGCCTCGCTTTGCGACCTGGGTGCCCAGTGCATAGAAATTCCCACCATTAAAATCGCACCGCCTGAAGACAAAAGCCCGTTGGAAACGGCCATTGATCACCTGGACCAGTATGACTGGCTGGTGCTGACCTCGGTGAACGGGGTAAAATTTTTCTTTGATACCCTTTTTGAAAAGGGAAAGGATGTCCGTGCCCTGGGACATCTTAAATTTGCCTGCATCGGCCCTGTGACCAAAGAACGCCTAGCAGACTATGGCATCATTTCCGATATTCTGCCCGAAACCTACCGGGCGGAATCTGTTGTGGAGGCATTTTCAGGCCTTGAGATGACCGGCAAAAAGGTGTTGCTGCCCCGGGCAAAAAAGGCGCGCACCATCCTGCCCGAGGAACTGACGCGCATGGGCGCCCTGGTGGCTGAAGTAACCGCCTATGAAACCCGGCTGGCAGATGAGGAAAAAGACCTTCTCATTGATATGCTTAAGGCCGGTGATATTGACGCAGTGACCTTTACCTCATCCTCCACGGTAACCAATTTTTTGACCTTGCTTGAAGGAGAGAACGCTCCTGCCCTGCTTGAAGGTGTGACCCTTGCCAGCATCGGCCCCATCACATCGGATACCATCCGGGCCAAAGGGCTTGCACCGGATATTGAGGCTGACCCTTTTACCATTGACGGTCTGATTGACGCACTGCTCGAACATTATGAAAACGCCTTGTCAGGTGTTTCAAAAAATTAAAGCACACCATGATTGCCGGGACCAGAAACATCAACTATCTGAGAATCTCTGTGACGGACCGGTGTAATTTCAGGTGCAGGTATTGCACGCCGGCAGCATCATTCAAGGCCATTGCCCATGACAAAATTGCCCGGTATGAGGAGATATTGAGGCTTGTCCGCATCGGCTGTGACATGGGCATCACCAAGGTCCGGGTCACCGGCGGAGAGCCTTTTGTCAGAAAGGGTATTTTCTCCTTTATCCGCCGGTTATGCCGCATTCCCCGGTTAAAAGATATCTCCATTACCACCAACGGTTCCCGTCTGGACCGGGGTAAGCTAAAAGGGTTGATGGATATGGGTATCCAAAGGCTCAACTTCAGCCTGGATACCCTGGTGCCGGAAAAATTCATCCGGATTACCCAACGGGACCGCTTCCAAAGGGTTTGGGACAGCATCATGGCAGCCCATGACCTGGGTATGTCACCCATAAAAATCAATACCGTGGCACTGAGGGGATTCAATGATGATGAAATCCAGGCCATTGCCGGACTGACCCGGGAATACCCCTTCCATGTCCGGTTCATTGAATACATGCCCATGGGGGACACAGAAGTGGATACAGACCGACAGATCCTGACCCGGGACATTAAAAACCTTATCATTGACGCCCATGGGCCTTTGACCGCAGTCCCTAAAGGGGCAAATGACGGCCCGGCAAAACCGTACAGACTGGCCGGGGCGCCGGGGATTTTAGGGTTCATCACACCGATCAGTTCTCATTTCTGCAGTGACTGCAACAGGTTGCGCCTGACCTCCCGGGGCACCCTCAGGTCATGCCTGCTGGGAAACAATGAAACCGATATTCTCACCCCCCTGCGCAACGGTGCCGATGATCAGGCGCTAAAACAGATTATGACAACAGCCTTGAAGGACAAACCGTTATGCCATAATTTAGAAAAGAGAACTGCCCGGGATGTGCCGTTGAATCATATGACAGCCATTGGCGGGTAAAGAATAGGGATGCGCCTGTTAACCTTGTGTGACGCATGCCCGACACCTTCAGCGGGTTTCCAAAGTCTATTGACTTTATGGTAAATGAACATTAGATGGGAATAATAATACATTCAGGAAAGCCTCAATTTTGGGATTTATGCAAAATGGAAATACCGCTACATCTGATAGAGCAACTGAAAAAAAACGAGGAAATAGCCAGAAAGTTCAACGAGATTGAGATCAGCATTTTAAGTATCCTGAACTTTGAGGATTTTTTCGAACGGCTTTTGTTCCAGATCGCAGACAAATTCAACATACCGCATATCTGGCTTTCTATTATCCGGGAAAGCTCTATTTGTGAGCAGCTCAGGGACAGCAGTGAATCCGAAGCCCTGAAATCAGCAATCGCTTTTGTGGCCCAGGAACGTTTTATTTCCATTATCAAGGACCAAAAACCCGTACTGGTCAACAGAAATTTAACATTTTTCAAAGATCTGATACCCGATACCCTGACCGAGTCCATAGGGTCCCTTGCCATCGCCCCAATAACCCTGGATGGAAAACTTGTGGGCAGTATTAACCAGGCCGATGGCGACGTTCGCCGTTTTGAGCCTGGTATTGACACCTCTCTTCTGGAGCAACTGGCCCAGAAAGTATCCTTGTGCCTGTCCAATGTCACGGCCCATGAGCAGCTGAAATTTCTGGCCTTTCATGACTCTTTGACAGGACTGTTTAACCGGGGAGTTTTCGAGCGCATACTTGACCGGGAATTTTCAAGGGCAAAACGTTATGATAGCGAGCTATCACTTATTTTCTTTGATTTTGATGATTTTAAAACCATTAACGATACAGCCGGGCACAGCATCGGCGATAAAGCCCTGTGCTTTCTTGCAAATACCCTGAGCAACCTGAAACGGAAACAGGATATCGTTGCCCGGCTTGCCGGGGATGAATTTGTCATACTGTTACCTTCCACAGAAAAAAAATGTGCCGAGCAGTTCATCAAACGGGTTAATGAGCATCTTGAGGCCAATCCACTGATTTCAGGTGGATATACCTTTAACATCCGGATCAGCCATGGCATCTCCAGCCTGTCCGATGAAGGCGTGTCTAATCCATCCGGACTGCTTAAAACAGCAGATTCAAAAATGTACCAGCATAAAGCCGAAAAAAAGAAACGCTAATCCAGGACCGGTTTTCAAGATACTGGCCCTATGATCTCCCACCTGAGCGGAGAATTTTTCTTTTCCATTTTTTATGGCTTTTTACTCACGTTTATATTAGACTTTTCCCTTAATGCGATATTCAGTCCAAGGGATTCTCCACGACCATTGATCATATCACCCAAAATTCGAAATCTTAAGTTCAGGAACAAACTGCTGCTTTCCTTTCTCATTGTTTTTGTTCCATTAATTCTCATGTCCAAAGCACTGATCTTTGTTCAAAGTCAGAAGCTGATCGAAGCTATCATTGAAAAGGAACTGAATCAAAGCGCAACATTGCTCAAGGATCTTATCCAGACAACGGCAGACATCAGTATAGAAAACAGGCTCAAAGCCATTACGGTATTCAAATTCCGGAACAACGGCTATGCCTTTATCGTTAATGAAAAAGGGAACGCGGTCATGCATCCCTTTCTCCAGGGGAAAAATCTGCTGGCGCAGCCCGAAGCGTTTTCCGCTATTATTCAAAAAATACTTAATGAAAAATCAGGAAAAATAAAAACGTTTGGGTTATCTGTACCAGACACCCGTTCCGGGGAACAACTGGTTATTTTCAGATATCTTCCCCAATACAAGTGGATCATTGGTGCAGCAAACTATGTGGATGAAATCTACACACCCTTAAGCACATTCTCCACATTAATCACCCTGGATATTTTATTTTTTCTTCTGATCTTTGTGGTCCTGGCCTATCTATTGTCACGATCCGTGACCAAACCACTTGAAAATTTTACACATATTCTGAACAACAGTAAAGGAGACGATTACAGTATTCGCCTGAACTATAATGCCCAAGATGAGATTGGAAGCCTTGCCCGGCATTTCAATACACTCATGACCCGCATAAAAAAATATCATGACCAGCTAAATGACCAGCGTCAGAAAACTATTGCAGCCCAGAATGCCCTTAAGACAAATGAGTTGAAGCGCGCAGAGAAAGAACGTCGCAAGATTCTTATCCAATTAGAAAAGGCACAGAAAATGGAAGCCATCGGCACCCTGGCCGGTGGGATTGCCCATGATTTCAATAATATTTTATCCAGTATTTTCGGTTATGCCCAACTGGCCCAGATGAACCTGAATAACCCGGAAAAACTGAACAACCACATGAATCAGATCCTCAAAGGAGCCCAGCGCGCATCTGACCTTGTTAAACAGATTCTGACCTTCAGCCGCCAGACAAAGAACCAGAAGAGTCCGCTAAAACTGCACCTTGTGGTTAAAGAGGCACTTAAACTTCTCAGGTCGTCCATACCCACCACCATTGGCATGGTAACCCGGGTGGAAACCAGAGATATGGTTAATGCAGACCCCACCCAGATGCATCAGATGATCATGAACCTGTGCACAAACGCCTATCATGCCATGACGACATCCGGTGGAACTTTGACGGTGAGCCTGGACACAGTTGATCAGATTGCGCAGGCACATCAAAACAAAGACTATTTTCAGCCCGGACCCTTTTTAAAACTGATGGTAAAAGATACCGGCAACGGTATGAACCAGGAAGCCATTGAAAAGGCATTTGATCCCTATTTTACGACCAAAGAGATGGATCGGCTTGCCCTGGTCAGGGCCATTGTCGAAGACCATAAAGGCTTTTCCTGCATTGAAAATATTACGGGACACGGGACCTCGGTTTTCGTCTATCTGCCGGTCATAACGAAAAACGATTCGTCAGCAGACAGTCGCACAGGAATTGATGCATCTCTCAAAACTGGCAAAGAAACCATCATGGTGGTGGATGACGAGCCTGACATCCTGGCTTTAATTGAAGAACTGCTGAATAGGTTCGGTTATTCGGTCCACCTGTTTAATAACGGAAAAAGCGCCCTGAATGCCTATCAGGAAGGCAAAATCAGCTTTGATATGGTGATTACGGATATGACCATGCCCCATATGACCGGTATTGCCCTGGCTGAAGCCATTTTGTCGGAAAATAAAAATATGCCGATAATCTTATGCTCCGGATATATAGTGTTCCAGAAAAATAAATTGGACTCTCTTGGAAGATGATTTATTATGTATTTTCAGGCAATAACGAATGCATAATAATCAGCTTTCAAGGAGACACTTATGCTATATTTTCGGTTAAATT
>NZ_JBFXHE010000166.1:4984-9177 GCF_050177295.1 Desulfobacter sp. | reverse complement strand
GCGGTCAAGGATCAGTCCCCGGTCTCCCTGGATGGTGATCCGTCTGACATAGGTGTTTTCAGCTTTTTTCCTAAGCGTATGACCCTGGAGAATCTGGATGTCAAAGGAGCGGATGACAATGCCCACCAGGCACAGCAGCAGAAAAAAACGGACAAAAAGAATCCGTAAGCCGATTTTTTCACAAGGGTTTGCCGCCATTTAGTTCGTTCCTTGGGGCAGGTAAATGGTTTGATTAAAGATGTCCGGTGTCAGTCCTAACCGGGTGCGGGCAATACGGGAGATCCGTGCGTCGGATTTAAGGCGCGCTATTTCCACGCTTAAGGCCTGGCGGTAATCTGCCATGTCCCGGATCTGGCTTTCAGTTTTTGCAATCATGATCATGGCCTGACTGGATTCGCTTCTGATCCAGGCGTTGCAAATGAGTTCGGCTGCCAGCACCATGATCAGGAAAAACCACAGCAGTCCTTTACGGTTCTGGAGAGAATTGATCTGTTGTCCCCGTTTTTGTGGTGTGTTCAAAGTCGGATCGCCTTTTTATAGTCTTTGCGCCACCCGCAACTTGGCGCTTCTTGCCATGGGGTTTGCTTTAATCTCGTCTGGATACGCTGTCACAGGTTTTCTGGTGACGGATTCCATCTGCTTCACAAATCCGCATATGCATTTGGGAAACTGCCTTGGACATGTGCATCCGTTTTCAAAGGCGCGCAGCTGTTGTTTGACAATACGGTCTTCCAGGGAGTGAAAAGAGATGATGCTGATACGCCCGCCTTTGACCAGCATGGGCGGCACCGCCTGCATGAATGTTTCCAAGCGCTCAAGCTCCCGGTTGACCACAATGCGCAGGGCCTGGAACACCCGGGTGGCCGGATGAATTTTCTGCTTTGCCTTTGCACCGGCAGGCACGGCTTCTTCAATGACCCTGGCCAGATCGAGGCTGGTGTTAATGGGGGCGCAAGCCCTTTTTGCAGCGATTGCCTTTGCCATCCGTCTTGAAAAGCGTTCTTCTCCGTATGTGAAAAAAATATCAACCAATTGTTCTTCCGAATAGGTGTTCACCACCTGGTGTGCGGTTAACCCGTTGCGGACATCCATCCGCATATCCAAGGGTTCGTCTCTTTTGAAACTGAACCCGCGTTTGCTCTGCGTCAGCTGGTTGAGTGAAAAGCCCAGGTCAAGAAGAATGCTGTTAACCCCGTTAATTCCGGCTTCTTTGAGAATATCGGGGAGATCACTGAAGTTGTTATGGTACAGCCGGACATTATCCTTGAACGGATGAAGTGCGTTTCGGGCGTTGGTAATGGCATCCATGTCCTGGTCAATGCCGATCAGCAAACCGCCGGAACCTATGGCCTTGAGCGTTGCCACCGCGTGTCCGCATCCGCCGAGGGTGCAGTCCACACAGATGTCTCCGGGTTTAAGGTTCTGATATGCATGCACCTGACTCGGCATGACAGAGGTATGTTGAAAACCCATATCATAAACCTATGGAAGCAATCTCTTCTCTGACGTCCTCCCGCTCAAGCTCCTGCTCCATTGTATTCTGCTCCTGCTCCCATCTCTCTTTGGCCCAAATTTCAAACCGGTCCAGAACACCTACAAGAACGACCTCTTTGTCTATCCCTGCATAGGTTCTTAGATTCTGGGGAATTAAAATCCTGTCCTGCTTGTCGCATGTCAGCGGACAGGCATTGCCCAGAAAAAAACGTTTGAACCTCTGCATGGCTGCCGTCTTGACCGTTTTTAAACGGTCCTCAATAGCCTGCCATTCGGTGAAGGTAAATGCAAAGATGCAGCCGTCCTTGATTGAGACCACAATCCCGTAATCATCATCCGCCTTGAGCACTGTTCTGAATCGTGCCGGGATAATGAGTCTTCCTTTGTCATCAATGGTATGACAGGAACTGGATCGAAACACTTGGGGCAGCCTTTTTTTTAAAAAACTACATCCACTTTGCACCCACCTTGTACCCACTTTTACGAAAAATATAAGATAAGTCAAGCTATAAAATGAATAGACATTATAGAGATTTCGGCTAACTATTTGATTTTATTAGATACTCAAAAGCAAATTTATAGTAAAATCAATAGGTTGTAAAAAATGGAATAATATGTAATAATTTTTAATTAAATAGGCAAGTTCAAAGGGTATTGGTGTATCTGATTAGAAACTTCAATGGAGAAAATTAAAAGTTGACTGGAAAATATAGGGTTGCGCTGGGTGGGTATTTTTTAAAACAGACTAAAGGGCGCTGGCTACGGCCCGGTGAATCTGATCAATTTTTTCATTCAGTTCTGCCCTGGTGCAGTTGGGAATATGCACCGGGGGGTGGATGATCAGATCCACCGTACCCGGCATGAGATCCAGAGTATCAGAGGGTAGAATATGTTCTGAATTTTTAATCGTTACGGGCAAAACCGGCAGACCGGAATTCATGGCAAAAACAAACGCGCCTTTTTTAAAGGGCAGAAGCTCACCCCTGGATCTTGTCCCTTCGGCGAAAAACAATATGCTGGCCTTGTCTGACAACTTGTTTTTGGCCGCGTCAATGGATTCCACGGCAGACTGCCCATTGGATCTGTCCACATAAATACAGCCAAGAAGCGTGCAGGCTGTGCCGAAAACCGGAATTTTTTTAAGTTCCGCTTTCATCACCCATTTAATGGTGAGTCCTGTAAATCCGTGCAGCACAGGGATGTCCACCATGCTTTTATGGTTGGCCACCACCACGTAGGACGATTTTGGATTGTAATTCTTTCTGCCCTGGATTCTGGCCCGTATGAGCGCAATGGCACAAAATATCCTGGCCCAGGTCACTGCCAGGGCATCAGCCTTGTCCGGGTTGAAAACAGCCCCGACAACGATGCAAATCAGCCCCATGACCAGGGTGTTTAAAAACATGGCCGGGATTACAATAATCCATTTATAGGGCTGATAAGCTATTTTGAATAAAGCGTTCACTCCTTATTCGGGTTCAGTGCTGTCCTGTTGTTCAATTCCCAGAAGTTTATCCGTGTACGAAACAATATCTTCGGCTTTATAGCTGGTCAGGGTGAACGCATAGGGTGTATATGAACAAGACCCTTCCACATCCTGATGGTCCTTTTTATCGAACAGATTTAGAACAAAAGTGCTATCGGTTTCAAGTAAAATTTTACATGAGGGCTGTATCTCCTTTAACCGGGCAGCCTTGTCATCATCGATAAAGGCCAGGCATTCAAGCTTTGACAAAGACGACAGAAGATCAGATATACTCTTTTGATCCGCAACAGACCCCTCTTCGTTTTTCCAGATCGCTTCTTTGGGGGCCGCCTTTTCTGCTGTGGATTCCTCTTTTTTCTGATCTGTTATTTCAAGGGCCTCGGCTTTTACCAGGGTGATGGTTTTTCCCTGCGTTTCCAATGTGATCTTTTTCACGCTGTCCGGGTCAAACCCGAGCACTTTTTTATCCCTGAAATCAGCCGCCTCTTTGTCAAACTGGCTTTTGAAATTACCGTTGGCCTGGTAAACGGTCCGGTCCTTGTCATCTGACAAGCCATCCAGGCAAATAAATGTATGGTTGTAGCTGGGCGCTGTTTTGCCGATGGCAAAGTTGCGCACCACCTCTTTTCCGGCCAGGGCTTTGACCGTTACGGCATGGGTATCATCCAGTTCATACCTTGCAAGGTCCTTGGCTCCGGATACAAGGGCGGACAGTTTCATCTCCTTTAAGGTGCCAAGCATCTGCGCTAGGTCATCCGGGTTTGCCGGGAATTTTTTGTCGGTAACGGTCCAGTCCTTTTCTCCTTTATTAAGGATCACCAGGCGGTCTGCCTTGGAGATTTCCACCCGGTCAATGCGGGCTGTATCCACCTGGGGAATCGTTGGCAGTTCATAATGGACCCGGTCGTTCTTTCTAAGACCGAGATAGGCGCTTAAACCGATGATCAGTATAATCAGGATAATATATTCTTTTTTCATGACTTTTCCTTATTTCATTAAATCAGCCAAACATACGTGCAATTTTTTTCTTTTTCATGCTTCTGAAAAACCAGACGCCCAGGCCGAACAGGAAAACCAGGACAGAAAGCCCTATAATATTGAATCCCTTGATGATGTTTTTGGTTAAAGGATTGGTTTCTGCAATGGGGTTCAGGGTCTGCTGTTTGCTTCTCAAAAGGGCAGTGCCGTCATCGCCGTTGAGGTGGTCCAGGGC
>NZ_JBFXHE010000166.1:0-4884 GCF_050177295.1 Desulfobacter sp. | reverse complement strand
GGCGCAAAGTAGATGGTCTGCTCTCCGCCGCCCCGGGACTCGGGCAATGGCTGTTTATACGCATTTTTGTCCAGCACATAGGCTTTTTGAATTTCCACGCCATAGTGGGCTAAAAGTTTTTCAAGGCCGGTGTCGACCGGGGCGAATGAGGGCATGCCCATCATGCCGCCCTGGCCCTGCTGCTCTTCAAATGCATCGGCAAAAACAGCGATATTGGTGCCCTTCATCAGGGCCTGGTCAATCTGGAACAGTTCATAATCGGAAAAGTGCTGGGTGGGTTTGGCAATTACCAGGCAGTTGAGTCCCTGGGGAATGCCTTCATCTTTAAGGGGGATCTGTTTGATATTGTATCTTGATCCCACAAGCTGATCAAAAATGGTAAGACCGTTTCCTGCCTGGCCCTGCATCATGGCCATGCGGTCCGGTCCAAGGGCGGGGCAGCCATGATCGGACAGATACCCGATATCCTTGTTGATACCGATCAGTTTTTCCATGACTGCTGTAATCTCTTCACCAAGCCCCCGGGGATCCGCCATCTGATAGGTGGTGCCGATGATCGGAAGCTCCACTGCCGTGATCAGGGGCAAAGTCCGGGTCTTGCCTTTATATTCCACCACAAGGCCGGCTGTGCCTGCACCTGCCTTGATATTTTTTTCAGGCACGTCAGGCCAGTGCATGGCCATGAGATTATATTTTTTTGCGACTTTTTCAAGTTCGTCCGGGTCTGAGATATCCTTGCGTTCAAACTGAAAAATACCCAGGTTTTTTCTGTTCAGATGTTCCACAGCCCCTGCCACCTCATCGCCAAGATGCGGGAGTTCGTCCAGCCCGATCAAAGGCGCCAGGGCATTAAGCCCGGAAGACATATACATGGTGATATTAATTTTATCTGTCTGGCGCAACAGTGCGGACACCTTATTATTAAGCTTGCGGATGGCGCAGGTCAGCTCGTATTCAAGGCCGTCCGTGGCAGTGATGGCCGGGATTTTTTCTATGAGGTCCCCATGGAGGAAGACCAGGCCCATGTAAGCGTTTTTAAATTTCAGCTCATCGTTTTCCATCACCCTGATCTGGACCGGTGATATCCCATAATCCCGGGCCATTTCACGGTTCTGGTCCGCATTATCTCCCATGTCGGTTTCCTGGGATACATTATAAAAGGTGAAGTTGAAATATTGTCCGGCCTGGGCTGCGTATTCCGTGAGCAGGTCCCTTAAGTACCGTTCCGTATTATTGTGGGGGGCGGGCAGGTTTTTTGAGAAAAACACTTTGATGTTCAAGGGTTCGGACAGGGTGGACACAGCCTGCTTGCTGGCATCGGACAGGGAATAGATTCGGTTGGCAGTCAGATCAAATCTGAAAAACAGGCTTAATCCCGCCACATTCAACAGAACGATAACAACGGCATACAGGATAAATTTCAGATAATATTCTTTAAGGAAAGGCTTACCCATGGTGACTCCTTAATTTTTTTCTTTCATGGCAATGTCGGTTGAGAAAATAAAAATAAAGATCACGGATGCAAAGTAAATAAGGTCCCTTGAATCAATGATGCCCTTGGAAATATTTGTGAAATGGGCATTGGCGCCAAGGTATTCCACAACCGGCACAAGACGTTCGGGAACAAAAAACAGCATCCGGTCAATAATGGTCAGGGTAAAACATATGGCGCACCCGATAATAAATGCGATGATCTGGTTGCGGGTCAGGGCCGAGGCAAACAGTCCGATGCTGCAGTAAGCCCCGCCAAGAAGCATCGTCCCGAGGTATCCGCCGATCACAGGCCCCAGGTCCAAACTGCCGATAAAGGAGATGAACAGGGGGTAGGACAGGGTGGGCACCAGCATGGCCGCGGCAAAGGCGCTTGCCGCAAAAAATTTGCCCAGGGCAATATGGGTAAAGGAGACCGGCATGGTCAAAAGGCTTTCATAGGAGCCCACGTTTTTTTCTTCGGCAAACATGCGCATGGTCACTGCCGGAATAAAAAAGGAGAAGGTTATGGGCAGAAGGGCAAAAAAGTCCCTCAGGTCGGCACGCCCGTAAATAAAAAAGGTGGAAAAGAAAAACCACCCCGTAACTATGAGAAAAAGGGAGATAACAATATATGCAACAGGTGAAATAAAATAGTCCTTAAATTCCTTTAAGGCAATGGTTTTGATCGGTGTCATGGGTTTAAGCGCCCTCCTGTGTCAATTCGTGGAAAATTTCTTCAAGGGCTAAGGGTTGTCTTACAAGCTCGGTGATAATCCAGTCGGTATTTTTAATGGACAGGTAAAGATCCTGGCGGATGTCTTTATCTTCTTTGCAGCACAGCTCAACGCTTATGCCTTCACTGGCAGGCGTGTCTGTCACAGTGATGTCAAGGCTTGCATCAAAGGCTTTAAGATGGGCAAGGGCTGCTGTTCTCTCTGCATTGCGCACTGTCAGCCGGACCACGCTGCGGTGCCGGGCATTTTGTTTTAACTGCCCGGTGCTGTCGTCAGCCACTTTTTTACCCTTGTGGATGATGGCGATCCGGTCGCAGGTGGCTTCGGCCTCGGAAAGGATATGGGTGGAAAAGATAATGGTCTTTTCCCTGCCAATGCCTTTGATGATATCACGGATTTCTGCGATCTGGTTGGGGTCAAGGCCCGAGGTGGGTTCGTCAAGGATCAGGATATCCGGGTCGGACATCAGGGCCTGGGCCAGCCCCACCCGCTGGCGAAGCCCCTTGGACAGATTGCCGATGGGCCTGGCCATGATGCCGGACAGCCCGCACAGCCTGCCTAATTCCCTGAACCGGGACAGCCTGTGTCCGGGATCATCCATCCCTTTAAGCCGTGCCACATAATCCAGGTAATCATATACCAGCATATTGTGGTACAACGGCGCGGATTCGGGCAGATATCCGATCATGGATTTTATTTTCAGGGTCTCTTCCGGCATGTTGAGATCATTGATCCTGATGGTGCCGGATGTGGGGGTATAAAATCCTGTGAGCATCCTCAATGTGGTTGTCTTGCCTGCCCCGTTGGGGCCGAGAAGGCCAAGTATTTTGCCGGGTTCAATGGTGAGGCTGACGTTGTCAACCGCACAGAAATCACCGTAATACTTGGTCAGGTTCTGAACATCAATCAATGTCGTCTCCTAAAAATCTTCAAGTACTTTGCTTTTTTCAAGGAACGCATCCACGTCCCCTGCTGTTCGTTTCATATGGTCTATCAGTTTTTCAAGATGCCGGCAAAAGGGGTCGTCTTCGCCTAAAGTCACTGCCGATTCCCGGTAAAGCGAAAGAAAGTCGTTCAAACGGCTTTCCAAATTCCCGGCCAGTTTTTTTCGTTCTTCATGCCTGATTTTTTCAGACTGGATAACGGATTCCAGTTTTTTGATGGAATACTCAACCAGTGCATCCCGGGGCATGTTATAGGTTTCGGAGATGGCCGTCAATGCCTCAATGGTCTTACGGCTGAGTACAAAGGTTTTCTGCTTTCTCTCCAGCTGCTTGAACTTGCGTATCCGGATGGTCTGGGCCAGTTGATCCAGTGCTGAATGGTCTTCAATGATGTGATCAAACAGGGATTTTTGTTTGATGCCCATGTGGACGGCCACAAGGCCGATGGCATCAATGGCTTTCTGGGAAAGTTTGAATGTTGCCCTGACCGATTGTTTGCCCCTTAAATCAAACATGGACAGTTCGGCAAAGGGGTCATTGGGTTTCGCCATGTGTTTTCCTTTTCGGAACGCTGTATTATTGCAGCTTCGAGATTTCAAAAAGTAATACATATTTATTATGGTTGCGTATATTAGCTTAAACGGTCAAGCGGATCAATGATTAATGGCTGGATGACCAAAATGTAATGGCTCATGTTGCGTTTCAGGATCTTATTTGATCAAAAGCCCCACAAGCGAATGGAGCAGGCCCTTGGGATTCATAAGGTGTAGATAAAAAAAATTACCCTTTACAATTATACGACCCTGAAACGCAACATGATCTTGCAGACTTTATCTTGACAAACCGCATCGTCCTGTCCTAAATGAGGAGAATCAAAAAAATGATTTTCAAATAATTAATCGGTAATTTTAGCTGATAAATCGGACGATCATTTGTAAAACATCATCATAATCATAAAGGGGTGGAGATGTTAGATCTCACCGTTGTGTTGCTCACATACGCAGGCGTCAAGCTTTATGAAAAATTTATAAAAGACGAACCTGGGGAAAAACAGGCGGCTGAGACGCATCCGGAGGAACAGCGCCGGGACGAAGAAGAAACCTTGGACCTGGAAGTGCCACTGGAAGTGCAAAAGGATCAGGAAGATCCGGCCCGGCCCGAAGACCCCGGGGCCCTTGCGAAATTAAAGCGGTCACATTACCAGCAAATGAGTGCGGTCACCCTGGGCACCGCTTTTTTACGCTATATATCCCCCACCTTTACACTGCTCAATATCGCGGCTTACACCTACACCATGCTCCCTTTTTACCGCCAGGTGGAAACCTCTGTCAGACAGCGGCTTCTCAAGGACGGCAAGGTGGACACCCACCTTCTCATGGGGATCGGCAACCTGCTGCTGCTGGGCACGGGCCGTTACATCACGGCCGGTATCGGCCTGGGATTTGTCTATGTGGGGGACGCCATCCAGGCCAAGGCGTCGGAAACAGCGGAGAAAAAACTCACCAGCAACCTGGTTGACAGTCTTTTCGACCCCCACCAAAAGGTCTGGATCGTCAAACAGGGGGCCGAGCTGGAGAGTTCCCTGGAAGAGGTGGGACAGGGCGACATTTTGGTGATCCGGGCCGGAGAAACCATTCCCATAGACGGCCAAGTGGTGTCGGGCATGGCCAGCGTGGACCAGCACGCCTTTACCGGCGAATCCTACCCGGTTGAAAAAGGCATCGGAGAACCGG
>NZ_JBFXHE010000165.1:0-9227 GCF_050177295.1 Desulfobacter sp. | reverse complement strand
ATTTGCCAAGGCTTTTCATGGTTTTTTAACTTTAAATTGATTCTGAAAGACTTCTCAAAAAAAGCTTGAAATGCCCGTCATTTGGTAATTTTCAAAAGTCAAGAATTAAAAACTTGAACATCGAGTGGTAGGACTCGATGTTCGAGTTTTTTTAGTTGACTCTTCAAGAGTACCATTTGCCAAGGCTTTTCATTTTCCTACAATTCCATTGGCCTGGGGGTTGCTGCGACCGTGGCCATGAGGATCTTTTTCGGCATTTATCTGGCCAGGCAGCCAGGCTCAGCCCCATCCTGGCCCTTCGTTCAGATTAATACCCTGACCGTCCAAAGATCCTGAAATCAATAGTAATTTTGATCAGCACAGTATTGATGAATCAATATCGGCAATGGTGCTGACCCCGGTCATGAACATAGCTTTTTTCAATATCTTGTGAATATGTTCCATGTGTATTCTGACGCCCAGGGAACCTGCACCCACGGCCGCCCGGATCACATCCCTGCCAAGGAGTACAAAATCCGCACCCAGTGCCAGCATCTTGAGCACGTCATAGCCGGTCCTGACCCCGCCGTCTGCAGTGATGATGACCCGGCCTTTCAGGTGTTTGGCAATATCCGGTAGCACTTCTGCCGTCCCGGGCGTTGCATCAAGGACCCGGCCGCCGTGATTTGAGACACTGAGCACCTTGACCCCGGCATCAGCACAGCTTAGGGCATCCTCCACCGTCATGATCCCTTTGGCAATAAAGGGTAAAGAAGTGGCCTGGACCAGCTCTTTGATATCCTTTACGCTCTTGCGGAATACCGGCTGGTTATGCAGGGCCATAATGGTGGACCCGCACCCGTCAAGATCCACACCAACCGCAGGACATCCCAGCTCTTCGGCCGTTTGGATGAGCTGTTTGAGCACATCCTGGGACCTGGGTTTGAAGATGGGAACAGCTGGCACGCCTTCTTTTTTTATGGCGCTGAGCGCCGGGTTGTCCCCGGGGGTATAAAAAAACGTGTCTCCCCGCCACCCCATGGTGCCGGCCTCTTTACACCCCCGGATCACGGCCCTGCAGAAATCTTCTTCTTTTATGGCATTGCCGTAACGCTCAGCTCCTGCCGTGGAAGCACCCATGACCGGAAAATCAAGTTTTGTGCCTAAAAATGAGCAGGAGGTGTCAGGTTCGGTATGTTCTCCCACCACCCGCAGTTTCAGGCGCACGGCCTCAAGGGCCGCAACATTTCCCCGGAAGGAGAAGCCTGCACCGGCACCTCCGAATCCAATGGGTTTGCCATAGGCCTCTTTCTGGCAGATTTTATCAAAGTTGCCGTCACAGGCAGGATAAGCCGCACAAAATCCTTTGAGGTTTTTTCTTGCCCTGTCCCGAACCGCTTCAAGGGTTTGGGGAACTATTTCCTGATCAAGAATAACGCGATTGTCAGCCCCGCAAAAGCTACACTGCTCAGGCAGTTTTTCCTGGTCCATGGTCGTAAAGCACATGGTGCATTGCCAGATAGTCATATCAGATGGAGCCTCCTTCTTCTTACTATAGGTTTTGTAAAAGCGTGTCTGTCAAAAGTTTGCTGTCATAATTATGCGCGGCAAGGGCTTTGGCCCTAAGATTGGGAACCCGTTCGTGGAATGGTGTTCCGGCAGCCTCATACAACACTCCTAAAGGAAGGCTGTTTTCCCACTCCTGGGCCAGCGTATACGCCCTTGCAGGATCCCGGGGGTCATAGTCCGTATCCGCCAGTTTGTAAGCCCGCTCCTTATACCAGCTTAAGGTGTTTATTTTATTAAAGGACACACAGGGCTGTAAAATGTCCACCAGAGCAAAGCCTTTGTAGTTCATGGCCTTGACGATCAGTTCCGTCAAATGCCCGGACTCTGCCGACAGCCCCCGGGCCACAAATCCGGCCCCGGCAGCCAGGGCAATGGCCAGGGCAGAAAATTGGGATGAGGTGGTACCGGTATTCTGCAGTTTTGTGACCATCCCCAGGCTTGACGTGGGAGATGCCTGGCCCTTGGTCAGCCCGTAAATCTGGTTGTTGTGCACCAGAAGCGTCATATCGATATTTCGCCTGATTGCCCCAAGAAAGTGATTGCCGCCTTCGCCATAGCAGTCTCCATCCCCGCAGTTTACGACAACCGTAAGATCGTTATTGGCAATCTTTGTTCCGGTTGCAAGGGGAAGCGCCCTGCCGTGAAGCCCATGAAACATGTTGCATTTGAGAAAGTGGGGTGTTTTTCCGGCCTGGCCGATACCTGAGATCAGTGTGAGCTTTTCAGGCGGAATCTGCTGTTGGGCAAAGGCATTTTTCATAGCGGCAAGGATCTGGAAATTACCGCATCCCGGGCACCATTTATTTTCATAATTGCAGTTAAACTCTTTTGAGGTAATCATTATTTTACAAGCTCCTTTGCCTTTTGAACAATATAGTCCGGGAAAAAAGGTCTGCCGTCATATTTGAGGATGGTGTCAAAGGCGGCGATGCCGGCTTCCTGGGCAAGCAGGCGTCCCAACTGGCCGGATTCATTCTGCTCCACCATGATCAGGTGCTTATCATCCAGCATGTTTCCAACCGCGTTACGGTCCATGGGCCACAGGTCTTTGAACAGGGCGGCCCCGATCTCTATGTTTTGGGCCCGCAGCCGTTCAACAGCCTCCAGAATATTTCCCCGTGTTGACCCCCAGCCCACAAGAAACACCCGGGCCGTTGGGTTCACCAGAAGCGGTGGGTCCATCTCTTTGATCATGGCAGGCAGCTTTGCAGCACGCTTTTGGGTCATGGCAATTTTGTTTGCGGCATTTTCACTGATGTGCCCTTCAGGGTCATGTTCATTGCCTGTGACCCGGACAAGCCCCGGGCCCGAACAGGGCAGTCTTTGTGGAGAGACACCGTCCTTTGCCAGGGCATACCGCAAATAGGGGATATCGTCATTGCCGGAATTGTTTTGCTCATAAAAGCGTTCAATGTCAGGTGCCACGGTCAGGCTGTTAATTTCCGTCACCCTGGAGTTGGCCAGAAACTGGTCAAGAAGCACAATGGCCGGGACCTGGTACTTTTCTGCCAGGTGAAAGGCCCGCTTCATGGTCTCATAGGTCTCAACAGGGGTCCCCGGCGCAAAAATAAACCGGGGGAATTCATCCTGGGATGCATGGAGCGCAAAAAGCAGATCTGCCTGTCCGGTCCTGGTGGGCATCCCCGTGGCAGGCCCCGGGCGCTGGGCATTGACGATCACCAGCGGCGTTTCCGTCATCCCGGCAAGCCCTAATCCTTCGGTCATGAGACAGAAGCCGCCGCCCGAGGTTGCGGTCATGGCGCGGACACCGGCAAAGGAGGCGCCAATGGCCATTATAACGGCGGCAATCTCATCTTCTGCCTGTTCAACAACAACGGGAAGTTTTTCCGTATAGGGAATCACATTGGAGATCACACCTGTGGCCGGACTCATGGGATAAAAGGGGAAAAACCGGCAGTCAGCGGCCAGCGCACCTAAAGCTGCGGCCTTGGCCCCGCTGAGAACAATGTTATTGCTCTTTTTTGCCTCCCATGTAAACCCGGTGTTCCGGCTTAAGCCTTTCACCGCATCAAAGCCTTTTTTGGCCGCTGCAATATTAAGGGCCGCGATTTTCTCGCCCTTGGCGGCAAACTGATTTTTTAAAACATCGGCCAGCAGAGTGAAGGGTGTGCCGAGAATGGCCAGCACAGCACCTGCGGCCACTGTATTGGCTGTAATTTTATTGCCGGCGTCTTCTGCCAGTTTTTTCAAAGGGATTTCAAAGCGTGTCTTGTTTTTTGTCCCGGGTTCCTCTGCGTTGACAATGGCAATGCCTTCGCTTAGCAACTCTTCTTTATGTAACTCATATGCATCCTGGTTAATGCAAACAAGGATATCAAGCCTGTTGCCGGGGGCAGCAATCTGCTTATCGCTGATCCTCAGCAGATTAAAACTGTGCCCGCCCCGTATTCTTGATTCAAAATCATCCACAGAGAAGATAAACAAACCGCTTTGGTGACACACTTCGGAGAGCAGGTCGCCAATGGTTTGGATGCCCTGCCCCGCCGCGCCTGCAATTTTTAATGTTACATCAGTTTTCATGGATGCACCTATTGTTATTTTTTATTTTAGTGGATGAAAAAGACCTGCCTTATTCCCGGGCAAGGTATTGTGAAAGAGAACTGTCATCCAGACCTTGCCCGCCTGAATTCGAAATCGTTTCCATTGAATATGAAAGCGATTTAAAAAAAAGTCAATCCTTTGCCCTGTATCATTTTCCAGGATGACCGCTTTTTAACATTTGATTTTAATATTCCAATTGACAAGTCCTGTTATTGATCTAATTTGTGATACAAACTTAATGTCCGTAAGGAAATAAGGAGATAAAAATGAAAATACTGCTGCTGCAGGGGGGCGCCAAAAAAAACGGAAACACGGCAAAGGTGCTCGAATGGGTAAAAGAGGAACTCATCCGTCTTGGCCATGATGTGGAACCCGTTTACCTGCATTCAAAAAATCTTAAAGGGTGCATGGGCTGTGCAAAATGCAAACAGACAATGGATGCCCCGGGTTGTATCCAAACGGATGATATGACTGAAATCATGGAAAAAATGATTAAGTCCCAGGCCGTTGTCTTTTCCTCCCCCCTATATTTCTGGGGCGTGAATGCCCAGCTTAAATCCGTCATCGACCGCACTTACAGCCTGTATACCACCGCCCCTGAACATCTCTCCCTTGTGGAAGGCCAGCGCCAGGGGCTTTTGATGACAGGTGCCGGGCCTTTTGACAACAATGCCGCAGAGGCATTCACCGCATTCAGCAGGATGCAGAAATACCATAAATCGGTTAATGCCGCAGAATTGTTTGTGGGGGGATGTTCAACCCCGGATCAGATGGATGATTCCGTAAAAAACCAGGCGTGTGAATTTGCCCGTAAACTCACGGAATAGTCTTAATTTTGAACTTCCTGCCACAATTGTGAGTAGGCTGCCACAGCCGCCTCTTTTTCGGCATAGGCCAGGGCCGGTGCCCTGTGGACACCCATGCGCTCGATATGGGTGGAAAAGGGAATCCAGGTCTCCATTACCTGTTTATTCCCGGCCCGTATCTCCTCCATGATTTGAAGGTGCAGGGATTTGCTCTGCTGGACCATGGAAAAAAACGGGAAGATCTTGGATGACTTATAGCCCTGTTTTTTGAAAAATTCATACAGTTGTTCAAGGGTCCTCTGGGACAATGTGGTGGGGATCACCGGCACAACAATCCGGTCCGCCACCTTGAACACATTTTCCGAAAGCAGGGAGATATTGGGGGGGCAGTCCAGAAGAACAATGTCATATTCGCCATCAACCGGCTTCAGCGCCTTGTTCAGCCTGGAGCGGCTCTTTTTCATCCGGGACAGAAAAATATCAAAATCCCTGAAACTCATGTTGGCGGGCAAAAGGTCCAGATTGTGAAAATCACTTTCTCTGATGGCATGTGCAAATTTTTTTGTATCTTCAAAAAAGCTCTGATTTTTCAGTTTTTCGGACGGCTTCACACGAAAATAAAACCCTGAGGCCCCCTGGGGATCAAGGTCGCACAAAAGTGTCCGGTTGCCGCTTAATGCACTGGCATATGCCAGGTTGACCGAGGCTGCGGTTTTTCCCACACCGCCTTTGTTGGAATAACAGGCAATAAGTTTCATAAATCAATATCTCCCTATGAGTCAACCTGGGTTTTGTCTTGTTCTCCGGTTTCAGGTTTCGGGTTTGCCGCAATGTGTTTTAAATCAAACAGGGCGTTAAACGCACCCTGCGTATCCGGGCTGTAAAACCGGGACAGGTTTTCAATGATCATCCGGCGCTCTTCCAGCTGTTTGCGGTAAAGCATGGCCGTCAACGCCCCGATGCTTTCGGCCAGGGCCCTGGCATTGGGTCCGGCGTCCGGATAACGGTCAAGACACTGGGCCAGGGTGGCCTGCTGGACAGACTGGTCATTGAAACTTCCCAGATGCTCCTGCAGCCCTTTAAGGGTTTTGAGCAGGCTTTTTACCTGGTTGTCGTCAAATAATGGCTGGGCCGATTCAATCAGGTACCGCAGTTTTTTACACTGGATGCGCAGTTCGTGAATGGTTTCATCCGGGGTCTTATCGGTTATATTTCCGGCAAGCCTGCACACCTTTTTATATCGTTTCAAAACAAGGTTCGCGGCAAAAATTTTTGACGGGGCATCGGCCTGGGGGCCTTTGGGCAGGGCATTGGGATTCTCAAATAACTTCTGAATGGATTTTATCTGTTGTTTGTAGGCCTTGGATTTAAGCATGGCCTTAACCTTTCCAAAGGCCTCATCCCGATCCTGTTGCAGCAGTTCAAAAAGGACCCCAAGTCCCGGGTGGGCCTTGGGGGGAACCAGGGCAAAATAATCGTCCTTAGACAAAAAATAAACATCCCTGTCCCGCATCAGGTTGGTATCCTGCATAATATCCCTGAAGTCCTGTTTCAACTGGTCAAGGGTTTCAGTGGCCACCACGCCTTTGAACAGGGTAAGCACGGAACGCACCTTGCGCAGACTGACCCGCCACTGGTGAAGAAACTCGGTGTCAATATCGTCAATCAGTCCGGGTTCGTTACGGCGTGTCACCTGCAAAAAGGTCTGGACAATGGTACAAAGGCTTGTCCTGGCAGGGGTATTTTCAGACAGGTGAATATCCGGCTTGGATGTATAATCCGAAATCCTGAGCTTAAGCACCTCTGCCGGAAGCCCTGGTTTTTCCACTTTTTTCAAAATGCCGCAGATCAGCGCATGGCTGTCGCTGTAACCGCGCATGGGACGGGTCCGAAGCCAGGACCAGGTATTCTTTCCACGGCTCAAAGAGATCAATTCAATGCGGCAGCAGGTTTTTTGCTCATCATCCAGAAGGCTTAGCGTATCCCGGACGATGGTCACCTGCCCTGCCGGTATAAACGCCCGCAAGGCAGACTGCTCCAAAATCAGGTCCCTGACCGGCCCTTGGGGAAGATCCCGGGCAAATCGCCATTCAGATTCCGGCGCAGCCTGGGCAGTTACATCACCTGACCAGCAGAGCCTGACCAGACCGGATTCCGTCTGGATTAAAAGGGCATCTGAATTGTAAACCGCCGCATCAAAGGTATCCAGAACAGTCCCCTCTTCAGGCTCACATGCATTGCCTGCCAGGGTCATATTGGCATCTTTGAGGGTGGCATTTATCTTTTTGACATTGATACCGGCCGGCAGCATAAACGTTTGCGGGGATGGGAGATTCATTGTTCTGATTTTTCCTTGTTCTTTTCAATGTATTCATGGATCAGGTTTTCAATAATGGCCTGGACGCTGGTCTCTTTTTCAATGGCCAGGATTTTAAGCTCCTTAAGCACTTTTTTGTCAAGCCGCAGAGACGTATTCACCTTTTTGGTTTTTACCATGTTAGATCCTTGTTAATCTTTGTTTCACGCCTTGATATAATGACGTCATTAAATTAAGATGTCAACCACTATGGATTCAATGACAAAATACGCTGCCATCGACATCGGTTCCAATGCCGTCCGCCTGCTTTTAGCCATGGTCTCGGCGGAAGAAGAGTTCGGACTTCGGGTAAAAAAAATCTCCTGGATGCGCATGCCCATCCGTTTAGGTGAAGACGCCTTTTTACGGGGCATGATCTCGGATGAACGGGCCTGCAAACTGACAAAAACCATGGGGGGGTTTGCAAAGCTCATTGATGCGTACCAGCCCGTGGCGGTCAAGGCCTGTGCCACTTCGGCCATGAGATCCGCCGGAAACGGCCGGCAGGTATGCCGCAGAATCAGGGAGCAGACCGGTATAGACATCGAAATTATCAACGGCAGGCAGGAGGCCCGGTATCTTTTCCAGAACCGCCACCAAATAATGACTTCACCGGAAAAAGCAGCTTTGTTTGTGGATGTGGGGGGCGGCAGTACGGAAATCACGTTGTTCTGTGACGGCAGGGTCCAGGCCAGCCGTTCCTTTAACCTGGGCACCATCCGTCTGCTCAACAACCGGGCCCGGCAGCAGGACTGGGATCTGATGAAATCCTGGTTAAAAAAAATCACCCGGGGACACGAGCCTGTGGAGGCCATTGGCAGTGGTGGAAACATCAACAAACTGTTTAAGCTGGCCAAAGGCCGGCCCGGGACATGGGTGAGCCTGAAAAAAATAAAAAAAATCCGGGATGAACTGGCTGATTATGCGCTGGAAGAACGGATGAAACGCTTTTATTTGAAACCGGACCGGGCAGACGTTATTATCCCGGCTGCGCGGATTTATATTAAAGCCATGACCTGGGGCCGGTGCGAAAAAATCCATGTACCCATGCAGGGACTTGCCGACGGCATGATCCGGGTTTTGCACGACCAGAGGGTGCAGGCGCAGTCCATTGGAACACAAATGCATGCGCCTGCAATTGAATCGGCATAGAATGAGGCCATGCCCATAGATGAACCGGATTACAGATTAGGACCGCAAATTTTATAAATTGAACGAAATGGCTTGCCTTTTGGCTTATATACAAGGCGCAATTTCTGCTCGATTTATTTCATCTGCGGTCCTGGGCCTGAAAAAAAATCAAACTTTCAAACACTAGCTACAGCATGTTCCGCCGCCGCATCCTGTGCACCCGGCAGGCGGTTCCAGACTGGATTCAAGGCGGAAGCCCGTACCTTCAAAATCAACATCCACAGGACCTGCTTTTTCCAGCAGATCCTTATCCATGATGTATTCCACATCATCAAAGGTAAACACGGCATCTGTCTCTTTTTTCTCGTCCAAAGCCATGGCAAGGCTTGGGCCGCCGCATCCGGCACTGTTGAGAAAAATTCTAATGGGCGTAATTTCTTTGCCTTCAAAATAAATTTTGACCTGTTCCTGGGCAGGCTTGGTAACATTTATCATACCTAAGTATCTCCTTCATTTTCTGTTGTGGGTTGGGCCTGGGTGCTGATCGCCCAGAGCAACTCATGGCTGTTAGTATGGGCTAAATCGTGAATAGATGCAAGACAGGGAATTTAACAGTGCGTTAATGACGATTGCAATTTTTAACAGGGGTGTTAAAGCCTTGGGCATAGGTGGGCGGGGATATCCGGGCGGACTGCATGGAAATTTTATAGGACTTTTAAATTGACTGTTGCAATCTTCGACAGGAAATGTTTAATATTTCAAATGTCTTTATTTCCCTTTTTCTGCCAACCTGTTGCATATAATGGTTGGATAATATTTTTTTT
>NZ_JBFXHE010000164.1:0-9251 GCF_050177295.1 Desulfobacter sp. | reverse complement strand
CTTCCCCTTCTTTTTACTTTATGTAAACCCTTCCCACTTATGTCTTAAAAAATACGACCAATGAGCGCAACGCGTCCCTCATCTTTGTTGACCATCAATCCATCAATTTGCGAGTCCGCGCTCAATATTTGGAAATCCGAAATTGAAAACGGGCTGGTGCAGCCGGGACTTGATCCCAAACAAGCATATCGGGAGGTATAAAATTGAACGATTTAACGACAACTATTACACCAAAAATCCAAGCCAAGATTGATGCTGTTAACCGGGCAAAGGATGAATTTGAATACAGCACTATCAATCTTGGCAAGAGGCTTTGTGAGCTCAAAGAAGCTTGCCCTCACGGTACATTCACACAGATTGCCGAGCAATATACTGGGCTGACCATAAGACACTGTCAGAATTTGATGCGTATTTATGAAACATTCGGAGAAAAGCGAACTCAAGTTCGTTTTTCAACCAAGGTCTTGTTGGAACTCACAAAAGCGCCAGAACCTGAAAAGCTCCTTGAGGATTGCGAACCGACTATCACGGTTAAAGAGGCAAAAGAAATGGTCAGACAAGCAAAAATCGAAGCCAAACAAGGCCGCTATGACAAAATGATACCCCAGCTCAAGAAATACGTTGAAAAGGGCGTTATCAGCGAAGCCGCAGCTCTTGAGCACTCCGTTTTATCTGCTGAGGCTCAGAACAGCTTCGTCAGAGCAGAACTGGACAAAATATCCGAAAACACCCGGGCCGAACGCGACCGGGCCAGGCTGGATGACCTGGGTAAAGAGATCGACAAATTGAAGGCCGAAAAAGAGCGTCTTGAAGAAATAGCCAATACAGATACGGCAAAGATCCTGGCTGATAAAGAATTCGAACTCAAGCAAGAAAAGATTACGACATGCGCCTGATCAAAGAAAAAGAGGCAATCAGCAAAGAAGCCTCGGAATTACACGAGAAACGGTTCAAGGATCAAATAGTCTCCCTGGAAGAAAAAAAGAAAAAACTGGAACGCCAAAATAAAGAAGCGACCGACAAGGCGTCTGCTTCCTGGGGCAAATATAAAGAGATGCAGAACGAAATTGACCGTCTAAAAGCCCAGCTTGAAGTGGATAACCCAACCAACGTGGATAATGCTCGAGAGCGACACGTAAGGGATGCTGGCGAAGGCTTTATGATCGCCCTCAACGAACTCAGGAAGGATATGGAGAAGCTTGGCGGTGGCATGGAAGAATCCCTGACGACAGCGGCCAAGGTTATTGAGCGGGCATCAATTGCATTGGCTGAACTCACCAACGAACAAGGCGCGATAATCAATATATAAAAGGAGTATCATTATGGATCACAGCAAAGAAAGACTTTTGGAGCAGAAATACCAGGGCGTACTCACCTATGCAGAAGCCAAACACTTCCTGGATGAAACCCCATATACCGCAGCCCAAATAAATGGCGCAATTAAACGTTTTTGCAACGCGGAAGGCTTAGAAAAACCAAAAACCTTTATTGATATGGAGCCTTTTGTAAACGACCTTGCTGACTTCTGGCTTGATGTAAATCCAGAAGTACATGATCAGGGCGAAATTGTTCTGCGCAACACTCTTGCAAATTACATTTCATTTTCAATTGTGTGGAAAGCGAAATCAAAATCATCATACATTCTTACACCCGAATTGATGGGCAAATGTGGTGTGATGATTGCTGTTAAAAACAGCCTCGGTGTCAGTGTAAAGGCCGGCATGTCGGCATCTAAGCGTAATCCGTCCATCCCGAAAGAAACTCTTGTGGAAGGAATGATTGACCTTCATGGAGCCTCTATTCAGATGTTTTCAGAAAACAAATTGCCTGAAAATTCAAAACTGATGGAAGATTTCTCTCGTTTGGCAGGGGCGCTTATTGCCGGTGATAAATCCGTGTTAGCTACCGCGGAACAATTAAAACAAATTGAGCATAAAGCGGACCTAAAAATGGTTGAAGATCACAAGGAGGCGTCATGATGAAAACAGTCCGTATTTTTGACACGCCCATTGGCTTGATCGTAGTCATCCCATTGAGACCGGAGAAACAACCCGCGCTGTCTTGGAGTGCTCCAAAGTCAATCACTCGCCCGGTTATTGTGGGGAGCCTCGAACCCTTTGTAAGAAGCGGGGTGATTAGACCCCTGAACTGATAAAATGCAGGCCCCCGGGATTACCGCTTGCAGCTCCGGCAGGCGCAACGCCCGCCCTCGATAGGGGGTCTGCAAAAAATTGAGATGGCAAGGGCGGGACGGAGAGGATGGGTGGAGGGTTTTGGATTGGGAATAAATTACATTTAATACCGGATTAAGCGTAATGGAGGAAGCATGAAAAAAAACAAACTTATCAACCTTAATGATCACCTATTTGAACAGCTTGAACGGCTTAACGACGATGACCTCACGGACGACGATTTGGATCGTGAAATCAAACGAGCCCAGGCAATGAACGCCTGCGCTGCACAAATTGTCAATAACGCCGCGCTGGCACTCAAAGCCTACGCAGCAATTAATACCGGCATGATAGACTCAGCCCCCGAAATGCTTGGGATAAAGAAAGCCGAGGCGTTGGAAGACCGGCCCCATGACTAAGCGGTATGCTCCAGAACAAATTGATTTTTTGCGTACCGGATATATGTCCATGAACGCCAGAGATCTGGCCCGGGCCTTTAATGCCGAATTCGGTACAGACAAAACCGAACGCTAGATCCTGTCAACATTGAAGAACCATAATATCCGTTGCGGCCGGAAAGGTAAAGACAGGTTGGTCAGGCGGCACCGGATGTTCACAGAGGATCGGGAACGGTTCATTAATTCCACCTTTAAAAGCCACACTGCGGAAGAAACAGCCCGCCTGGTCAATGCCCGTTTCGACATGGCGGTCACCGGCCAGCAGATAAAAACATATGTCAAAAATCACGGCATTGCCTCCGGCCGGACAGGCCATTTCCCTAAGGGGAACAAACCCTGGAATGCCGGCAGCAAAGGACAGGGACTTACCGGACCGAATAAAGGCAGTTTTAAGAAGGGGGATATCCCCGGAAATACCAAGCCGCTTGGGTATGAGCGGATCGACAGTAAAGACGGATATGTTCTGGTCAAAGTGGCGGAACCGAATCCGCACACCGGTGCAGCAACCAGATTCAAGCATAAGCATATTCATATCTATGAACAAGAACACGGCCCGGTACCGGAAGGCATGGTGGTGATTTTCCGAGATGGAGACAGGCGTAATTTTGATCCGGGGAATCTGGAAGCAATTACCAGGTCCGAGCTTGCGCGGCTGAATCAGTATGGGTACAGCCATGTTCCGGATGAACTGAAACCTTCCGTGTTGGCTATGACAAAGCTCAAGGTTAAAGTTTTTGAACGGTCAAAGGAGCGTTCTTGAATCAGTTTAATGGGCTGAACAATTGCCCGGGAGGAAAATAAGAGGAAATGAAAATGGAACGTTTTATATGCAAACAATGCGGAGATGGCAATGAGTGTGAACTCACATCACATGGACTTGAAGATTTTCCAGACGTATGCCCGTTTAAAATGATTAAAGAGCCAGAATGGGAACATGAGCCGAGTGCCGGAGTTACATTTGATACCGATGTAACCATTGACGATATCGTTCTCCAAGAACAATTTGAAAAATGCAAAAATTTCCAGCCAATGTTTTGCGATAGTTCTATGTGCCCATGCTGCACATTTTGCAACCGTAATATCGCTTTGGAATATCATAAACAAAATGATATTTGCCCTAAATGTCATGGTGCTGGAATAAGCAATTCTATCGAGGCTGGAAGTCTTAAATTCATATCTTATAAATGCAACGTTTGCGGAGGTACCGGGTGGTTCCCTGTGGATTTTGTAAGGAGGGAATTTACCAAATGAAAAACCCAAACAGAGAAAAAATAAACCCAGATTGGGCAGCGATGAAGGGCAGGCACCCAACCTGGAACACGTCAGAAGAAAGCCGACAACATTGGCGCTACGGTTTCCAGTATCAGGGCAAACGGTACACAGGGAGGGGGTTCTCGACCAGGCGGGAGGCAGAAGCGGCAATGGCCGAGGAAAAAAGATCCTTAAAAGAGACTCCGACAAAAACCGGCATGGCCTTTTCGGAAAGCTGCAATCAGTATCTTGATTTTGCACAGAAACGATTTGCAGGGGAAACTTATAAATACAAGGTCTATGTTTATACAAAATTTCTTGAGTTTCTTGGCAAGGACTTCCAACTCCATGAGATCACTCCTGCCATAGTTGCTGCGTACCTCAAAACCCGCCACAGCAACAATAATTACAACGTCCACCGCAGAGAGCTATCGGCATTATTCACATACGCAAAAGACACCCTTGAGGTAATAGAGAAAAATCCGGTCAATAAGGTTGGTCGTCTACCACACACTCCTGCCGTAAAGCAAATACCAAAAGAAGAAGATGTCATAAAACTTTTATTGGTTGCAGACCCACAAACAGATGAAAAGGATCTGCTTATTGTACTGCTCCATACCCTTGCCAGGGTAGATGAGGCACTGCGTCTCACTTGGGAAGATGTTAATTTCGAGAACCGGACCCTGACAAAGTGGACCCGTAAAACAAAAGATGGGGCATACAGGCCGGTAACCGTCACAATGAACGATGAACTTTATGACACGCTCTGGAATATGTGGGAAAATAAATTGCAAAGCACCTGGGTATTTTATAACAAGCGGACAGATGACCGATATTATAAAAGGCCTAAATTTATGAAGGGGTTGTGTACTCGGGCGGGGATTTCTCCACATTTTGGCTTCCATACCCTTCGCCATTTGATGGCATCCCTCATGGCCGACAATCCCAAGATATCCACCAAGACAATTCAGAAAATTTTAGGCCATACCAGCCACCGGACAACAGAAATTTATTTGCATGAATTCGACGGCGCCATCGGTTCGGCCATGGAATCTATTTCAGGGAAATTTACACAAAAAAAAGAAGATCCCCGCCCACAAGCCCCGCCCAAAGAAAAAAGGGTTTCAGGTAAAAACTCCTGAAGCCCTTTATTTATAATGGTCGGGACGACTGGATTTGAACCATCGACCACTTGTCCCCCAGACAAATTCAGATGTTTTTCAGCCCATTTCATCCACTTTCGTTTCATAACAAAACATATTGACTTCATTAAAAATATAGCCTATTTTTGTTTGCATGGTGTTTCATAGAATTTCACCCTAATACTGGCTAAATTGTGACCCAATTCGTGACCCAGTTTTTGGCATTTAATGAGGCTTATAACAAGGATTTTGGCGTTTACGACACCCCCCTTTCAGAGCCTTTTTTTGAGGGAATCAAGACATGTTAACTGATATGATTATTAAAAAATTGAAGGCAGAGCCGGGCAAGCGAACTGAATATTGGGATATAGGGGAAAAGAGCGTTCAGGGCTTAGGTATCCGGATCGGTAAGAAGAAGGTCTTCTTTATCAAATATGTTTTTGAAGGTAGGGCCAGGCGAAAAACTATTGGTGAATATCCGGGACTATCTTTGGCTGAGGCCAGAGCCGAAGCTCAGAAAGATTTGGTATCCATTCAACAAGGCGTTGATCCTGGAGAAGTTAAACAGCAGCAAAAAGCCGAATACGCCAACGAACCAACCGTTGCAGGGTTGATTGGAGAATTATGGGATAAAAAGCTGTCAAAACTCAAAAGCGGAAAAGCAACCAAGAGGCTATTGGAAAAAGATCTTATAATACCATGGGGCAAAAAGAAAATATCCTCAATAAAAACCCGAGACATTGTTCTGTTGCTGGATCAAGTTGGAGAAAGAGCCCCTGTTACCCGGAACAGGCTTCACACCGCCATAAGCGGAATGTTCTCTTTTGCTGTCTCTCGTGGTGTAATTGATATATCCCCTTGCGCCAATATTCACAGGGCAGAGGAACAGACACGCGACCGGGTTTTAAATGATGATGAAGTCATTTTACTGTGGAGAGCCTTGGACCTTGAGAACAAGAAAGCCTTTGACGCCTATCCCCTGACAAAGCTTGCATTAAAGCTGATCCTTTTGACCGGCCAGCGCCCTGGTGAAGTTGCTGGAATGGAATTATCAGAATTAACCGAAAGGCCAGACGGGATATGGTGGGAGATCCCGGCAAAACGCATGAAGGGTAAAAACGCTATGGGCCATGACGTACCCTTGAACCCTATGGCCTTTGAAGTCATTGAGCAGGCCATGTTCTATTCAGGTAAAAGCAAGTTTGTCTTCAGGTCCACCTTCAAAAAAGATACCCCCCTGTCTGTCCGGGCTATCAGCCGGGCCGTAGTCCGTCACCTGCCGGAAATGAAGCTTGAGAAATTTACCCCTCATGATTTGCGCCGGACCTGCCGGACGGGACTTGCCACACTCAAAGTGTCTGATGTGGTGGCAGAAAAAATCCTGTCTCATCGGCTGCAAGGTGTTTTAGGTGTTTATAACCGTGCAACGTATGAACCGGAAAGAAGGGCGGCTTTGGTGTTGTGGGAAAACCATATCAAGGGGTTGATTGACCCTGATTCCGTTTCCGGCAACCAGGGGATAACAGATCTGAACTCTTACCGGACCATTAACGATTAACCGTCTTGACAAATTATCATCAGGTGATAACATGAACGATAAATACGGTTCACTTGATACTCTATTGGACCTGGATGGTGAAATATTCCCGATGGATAGCGGGTACTGGGTAAAATTCAATGCAAAACAGATCCACCCGGATCAACATGCGCCACACGGAATAAGGTATTCCCTGTCATTACATGATAGATACAATACCCGGATCATTGGGTTTGACAACGCCCATGCCATTAACTCACCAAAAAAGAAAGGGTTTACCGGACGAATAGTCACATGGGACCATAAACATAACCTGGATAAAGTGGAACCGTACACCTTTGAAAACGCCGGGCAGTTGCTTGAAGACTTCTGGGCGGCGGTGGATAAATATTTATTGAAAGGATAAGAGAATGGCCAGTAAAACCATGACAATAGGCATCATGTCAAAAGAAGATTACAAACAGCGGACCATTGCCATTGCCAGGGGCGAATACAAACTACGCAAAAACGAGCCCAAGGTGTGGTTTGAATCCATGGAATCCCTGGGTCAGGTCTTGAGCGGACAGAATCAGAAACTGCTTAAATTGATCAGGGATCAGCACCCGACATCCCTGGTTGAACTGGAAGCATTATCAGGCCGGAAAAAATCAAACCTTTCCCGGACCCTGAAAACCCTTTCGAATTATGGCATCGTTGACTTGATCAAAGAGAAAGGAATGGTCCGCCCCATTGTCAATGCAACGGATTTTCGGGTTGAATTAAGACTGTAATCACTTTCCCTGGGATAGGGCCTGGAGTCATGACCCGGACCGAATGGCGGCCCTAACCCTGTGGGAAAACCATTTACAAGGGTTACTCGGAGTTGCCCCAGTGGGAAGTATCACAGAACTGGACGCATACCGAGCAGTAAAGATGTAAGGAATCAAACAAAGTGCCTAAAATCCCAATTAAAGATATCGGTTCCACAAAAACAAATCTGATCATTCAAGGTCTTATGTACTGCTATCCTGATCTTGACTTATTAGAAAAATTTAGTGCTCTTTTTCTTGCCGGAACCTATAAAAAAGTCAGTCTAAAATACCCGGATAAAATTGCCGATATCCTCATGGAAAATGGTTTCAATGGCGGTCCTGGCCATGATGAAATGATGGGTAAGGTAATTCCCAATAGAACGCGTAAAGCGGCAATTGCTGGCGATATTCTAAAATATCTCTACATATTGGACTACGATGGCAAAGAAAGTCCCAGTCTTTATAAAGCCCGTCAAAAAGTAAACTTTTCTTACAAAAGGGCGTCAGATGAGAACAAAGCCCGAGGGGTAGGATGGAGTGAAAAATTCTTAAAAGACGCTTGGAGGGAATACAAAGCCATTGCCCCTCTTTGGGCTGCGCTCCGGTGTTTACCTGAAGGGGTAAGTCCATTCCACAACCTCTTGATCTCTTGCTCTCCAGGGAAAGATATTCATGATTATACTTATTTTATGCGGCTCTTTCTGGGTATGGCTGAAAGCTTCTCAAACTTCGGTGAGAAACTAATGCTGCACAACAAGACGACCAACAAAAAAGAGCCCTTATTCCAGCCTGACGAAGTCTGGAGAGTGCCAGAGCGATTCAAAGACAAACTATCCATCGGCAGATTACATCCTCCCAAATAGCAAAAATTCCATAAAAAACGGGGTACGACTCCCGTACCCCCACAGACAAAACCCTTCCCCTCCTATATCTTCAGTTCAAGACATTGCAAGAAAGCACACCCCGAGTTGGGGTGAATTATTTATGGGAGGACTCATATGTCAGCGAAGGACCGATTTCTTAGAAAACCAGAAATGATCAAGCGCACCGGCGTTTCCGACACAACACTTTGGCGGTGGGAAAAGGCAGGGCTTTTTCCTAAAAGAATCCAGCTTGGTCCGAACGTATCGGGGTGGTTAGAGTCTGAATTCAACGCATGGAAGGCAGCAAGAGTTCAGGCAAGGGATGAAGCAACAGCCTGAAAATATATTTTTGCCTGTCTGCCATGCAGATCCCGACGGGGCGCAGGGGGTAGTCCTTCCCCCTGTGAGGCTTTTTTCAAAGGACAGTAAATGGCAAAAAAACGTAATGGAAACGGATACGGAAAAGGCACATGGGTGGATACTAGCATGATTTTATCCAAAGCTTTTTTGAGTCTGGGGGTCAAGGGCTCAACCCCTATCGTTTCCCACGCATCGCCTAAAATATTGATGATGTTACTAGGTAAAAGACAATTTGACTCGAAAGAAAAGGGTCAGAAAAGAGGCCCACAGATAAATGGAAGACGTCTCATCCTGACCTATGCCGAAATGGAATCTCACATTGATAAAGCCACTGGCCGTCCGATAATCAGCCGCAAATCTATAACCAGAGGCATTGACGAGCTGCTGGCCAAAGGCTTTATCGAAATCGTAGACCCCGGGGGCTGCTACGAACAGCACAAGGCCGTGTATGGCCTGACCGACGATTATCTGTTGTGGCAACCAGGTCAAGTTATCCGCATCAGGGAACGGGATGTCAAGCGGGGTTATCAGGGCAAGCAGCCCACACCAATAAAAAATACTGCGGACGTTAACGACCCACACCCACACGGACGTCAACGACCCACACCCCTAATAGAGGACACGGGCGTTAACGACCTACACCCTCCAAAAGCCCCAAAAAAGGAGGCCATTAATGGG
>NZ_JBFXHE010000163.1:0-9297 GCF_050177295.1 Desulfobacter sp. | reverse complement strand
CGGCACCCTGGAGAAATTCGGGGCGTATTTTCATGCTGAACCGGGCATATCCTTTTTCAACCGTCTCGGCCTTGATCTGTAAAAAATCCAGAAAAGGGTTGTTGACCGGCTCTCCTGCCGTCAGCTGTTTCAGGTATAAGGGGTAGTCAAACATATCGAGTTTCCTTTTATTTATTTTAGAAGTTGGCTGGGCATTGTAGATAAAAAAACATTCTTTTTAAATACATTTATTGACCCGGAAACAATACCCGGATACATTTGAGTTTTCCCCTGTGGATCTGGCAAAGGCCAGCTAGGCCAGAGTCGCTGCCATCAGCAGGTTTTAGGGATACGCAAAGGCAACCACTCAACTTTGCTTGCCATTTTATATGTATGGTTCGCAACAGCCTCCTGCGCACAACACATATTTCACTAACCTATTGTAATAAAAAATTATAGTATTATAATCCCTTTTCATATTTTAAACTTGAGGAGGCTTTATGCATACGCTGTTAGTAATCGTTTTTGTTCTGGCCTATTATAATCCCTCCTCGTATTTTAAACTTGAGGAGGCTTTATGCACACGCTGTTAGTAATCGTTTTTGTTCTGGCCTATTCGGCCATTGCCTTTGAGCATCCGCTCAGGGTTAACAAATCTGCTTCCGCCCTGCTGGGCGCCGGCATCATGTGGACCATTTACGCCGTTACCACGGGCAATCATCATCTGGTGACGGAACAACTCAATGAAAATCTTGCGGCCACCGCCCAGATTATCTTCTTTCTGCTTGGGGCCATGACCATTGTTGAGCTGGTGGATGCCCATGACGGATTTGAGGTGATTACCTCCCGGATCACCACCACCAGTCAGAGTGTTCTGATTGTACTCATCGGGATTGTCACCTTTTTTCTTTCCGCCATGCTGGACAACCTGACCACCACCATTGTCATGGTATCATTGACCAAAAAACTATTGGATAATCACGAGGACCGCCTGATTTTTGCAGGAATTATTGTTATTGCCGCCAACGCAGGTGGGGCCTGGTCTCCCATTGGTGATGTTACCACGACCATGCTGTGGATCGGGGGCCAGATCTCTTCATTAGGGATCATCAAATCGGTATTCTTGGCGTCCGTCGCAAATCTTGCTATTCCCCTGATTGTCGTCAGCTTTATGCTCAAAGGCAAGTCTGTGGGGAAAAAAGCAGAAAAGAATGGCTCCGGGACAACCACAAAGTTCCAACGGGACCTGGTGTTCGCTGTCGGCTTAGGAGCACTGGTCATGGTGCCGGTGTTCAAGGAGATAACCCATTTGCCGCCGTTTATGGGAATCCTGACCGGTCTTGGCGTTCTCTGGCTGGTGGCAGAGCTTGTCCACAAGGAGAAACCCGACGAAGAAAAGCAGCACCTGACCATAGTGCATGCCCTGGCCAAAATAGATATGGCATCCATTCTCTTTTTTGTCGGTATTCTGATGGCTGTGGCAATCCTGGAAAATACCCATATTCTGACGGCACTGGCAACCTGGCTCAACAAGACCATTGGTCAACAAAGCATTATCGTTGCGTTGATCGGTCTCATCAGTGCAATCATTGACAATGTGCCTCTGGTGGCCGCATCTATGGGGATGTATGATATGCATCAATTTCCCGTGGATAATTTCCTGTGGACCTTCCTGGCCTTCTGTGCAGGAACCGGCGGCTCTATTCTGATCATTGGTTCGGCGGCAGGCGTTGCTGCCATGGGCCTGGAGAAAATTAACTTTTTCTGGTATGTGAAAAAAATCAGCTGGCTGGCAATGCTTGGCTATATTGGAGGCATCTTGGTATTCCTGATCCAGTTCAAACTGTTCCATGGCTGATTAATAATAAATAGACATTATATCGATTTGGGATAAATGCTTGATTCTATTAGATCTTTAAAAATAAGCGTCCCCGTAAAATCAATAGGTTACGAAAAATCGGTATAATGTCTAATTTTAATATTTCAGTTTTGAGTATAAAGTCTTTTTAGAGGCGTTGATCGCGTCATTTAAAGTGTGAATACCTTTTTTAGCAAGAAGCGGAATAAGCTTAAGAAAGATCCCGGCCGTTGCCGAGGCATCGCCGATAGCTGTGTGGCGTCCCACAATATCAACGCCGGCAAAACTCGCGATAGCCGCCATATTATGTTTTTCGTGCATAGGATAAACTATTAGGGCAAGCAGGAGGGTGTCTAAAACCGGGTTGTCAAACTTTATTCCGGTTTGGGCCTCTTTCATAGAAAACATCTTCATATCGAATGCCGCATTATGCGCCACCAAAACCGTATCTTTGGAAAATTTATAAAAAAGCGGCAAAACTTCTTTTATATCGGGCTTTCCCTTAACCATCTCATCATTTATGCCGTGAAATTTTTCAGATTCGAGCGGAATGTTTATTTTCGGGTCTATAAGCTGGTTGAATTTTTCTCCGCATAAAATCCTGCCGTTTACGATTCTGACCCCGCCTATCGAAATTATCTGGTCATTTCTGGTATCTAGACCGGTCGTTTCCGTATCGAAAACCGTATACACGATATCTTTTAAACGCATATCATTTAATTTGGAATCGGTTTTCCGCTTTGTAAAAAGATCGAAATCGAAAAAATCCGGCCGCTCGTAGGCCTCTCGCTCAATCACGATGTTGCGCACACCCTCCGGCTCTTTCATCTCTGCAAGCGGTATCAGAATTTTTAGCCCTTTTTCGCTCTTTTCATTAAAACTTAAACTGATTTGCGCCTCATGATAGTTCACAAAATCTTTCAGCGTTAAAAAAAAATGATCATCTTTAAAAATATCCAAATTTTTCTCGGCATCCGGAATATGAAAAAAAATTGCCAGAAAATTTGCCTCTTTAAAAAGCTTGCAGTTAAACGTTTTTTTAAAAGTCTTATTTTTCAAAATGGTCAAAATAGATAAAAAAGCATTAATAAAAGAGTAAGTTTCGATCCTTATCCAGTTTATATGAGCCGGGAACTCAGGCTTTAGGGATATGTTAAGCTTTTCTCCGGCTCTTTTCTGGACAGTAGTTATGATGTCCCTGTCTGAAACCACCAGAAACGGCAGACGCTCTTTTATCTTCTCGATATAGTCTTGTTCGGACTTTTTTAAATTTTCTTCGATGGCAGCGATCTCCGGTGTTGTCATTTTCTCTTTTTTTATCTTATCGAGATAAGTAAGAACCTTGGTTGCGGTGGATTTGAAGATGTTGTCAATTTTTGCGTAAAGCTCAAAGTCTTTTCCTATGTTATAAAAAACGACCATAAATCCGGCAAAATTGTCACGCCGATCCGTTATCGGCGAGATGTCCGCCTGTATCAAAACATTGCCGGGGCTTAAAGTTATGAAAGAAGACGATGCCGCTACATGTTTCTTAGGGTTTTTTACGTTTATTTCATAAAGCGCATTCAATATTATGTCTTTATCGATAATATCGAAAATAGATCTGCCGATTCCGATAATATGGTTTTGAGCCTCTAAGATTTTGGCTTTTTTGTTGAAAAGATTTATCTCTCCTTCTGTGTTGCAGGCGATTATGCCTTGCGGGAGCTCATCGAAAAACAATGCGAGCATATTTTTTTCTATTTCGAGTTCGGCTCTTTTTCTGTTTATCTCTTCTTTTATATTTTTCTGCAGCGTTTCGTAATGATCCGCAAAAAGGTTTATGGCGTTTGAGATCGCTAAAATTTCGTTTCCGCCTTCGATATTGATCCGGTGGGAAGAATTAACTGTTAAAATGACGGATATTTCATCAGGTATTTTTGTCAAAGGAATAAAAAAATTATTCAAAAAAGCATAAATCGTGAAGCCGAGGACCTCAAAAAATAAAATGAAGCTGATAAAAAAGTAGACCCCATTTTCTTTGATGATTTTAAATAAAAAGTCCTGGCTTAAGGAGGGGAGCCTGCACCAGAAAATCGCCATGATAGATAAAAAGACAATAAATGTGAGCAGAGCCGAGATTCCTGTAAACCATAAAAATTTATTTTTTCTGTTTAACGGCATTTTTTTATGTTCAAATTTTTATGACATTTAAAGGAACCCCTCCTTAATGGGGTTCCCTCCCCTTAACCCCCCTCCCATACAGGAGGGGACCGTGTCGAAAAGATGTTACATTCTGTAATCAATATTTATTTTAACATACTCTATGGCAATGGTTCGGACATTTTTTAGCATAGTTTTGTAAAAAAAAGATGGACAAGAGTTCTTCAAACTTGAGAAAGTTTTATTGCAAAGTAAAATTTTCATTCAACAAAGAAGAACTCTATGGAAACAATAAAGCGTATTTTATCTCAAATGTCCATCTCTAAACCGCAACAGAAATTCTTGTTGATCTTGTTTTCAACGATCATGATCCTCCGAGGCCGGATGAGATCACCACCAGCCATCAACGCGAACACATCTTTATCTTCGGTCAATGCCAGGTGGCGATAGATCTTCTTTTCAGGGTGTTGGCCATCGCATGTAACCTGCTGTAAGCGTAAAACCGTTTGAGTAAACAAAGTCATTTCTGGTAAAAGAGGTTCCAGGGGCAAGTGAGTGCTTGGAGGCGGGGAAAAATAAAGCAAAAATGCACAAATCGTGACAAAACAGGAAACGCAGATTGAACTTCACTGGGCTGCAAGCAAAATATCGTCGAATTTTTGATGAAAGCAGGGCTTGGAAACTGCTCCGGGCGGACAATGCCCCGATCATCCTGTCGTTTCTTGCCTCCATTTTTGCCGAGGAAAGCGAAGTGCCTTTCAGTCGAGCCAGGATCGACCTTGATGCGGAACTGATTCGGCTTCGGGAGTTTGGCGTCTGGGAAACCGATACCAGTGCCGGGGTCTACCTTAACCTGTGGATCAAAGCGGGTTGGCTTCGGGAGATGGACGACATGCTCTCCAAAACAGAGGCGGCAGAGATCGCGCTTCGTTTTTGCAAAAGCCTGGATGAAAAGTCCAATGTGACCATGGCCTCCCACCTGCGGATTGTCCAGGAGGCGGTCCGGGAACTGCTGGTGGCCATCAGTACCAACCCCGAGGAGCGCCTGGTCCTGCTGGAAGAAAAAAAGGCGGCGATCCAGCACGAGATTGACCAGCTGCACGCAGGCGTTCTGGTGGAACTGTCTGCGGCAGAGCAGGCAGAGAATCCGTGAAATTTATCAGCTGGCATCGGTGCTGCCCGGAGACTTTCGCCGGATGGAAGATGAAATCCGGATGCTTGACCAGTCCCTTCGGGTTCAAATCATAGAGGCGGACCCCACCCGGGGGGATGTGCTGCAGTCTGTCATGCATCAGGAGGCCGTGCTTGAGAATACAGATGCCGGAAGAGCATTCGAAGGGTTTTTCCAGCTGCTGTGCGACCAGAACCGATCCATGGAGTTCCGGGACCAGTTGCGCACAGTGTTAAATCAGCCCGCTGCAGACCATCTGACCCCACCCCAGAAACATTTTCTTACCCAGCTCATGCGGGAGCTGACCCGGGAGAGCGACCGGGTTTTCAAGATCAGGCGACGGACCGAAGAGGGCTTGAGAAATTACATTGAAAGCGGCTGGGCCAGGGAGAACCGGCGTGTGGACCGACTGCTTTCCAGGCTGGAAAGGACGGCTGTGGCGTTGCGGGAACGGTCGTTGAATCCAAGATGCCTGACCCGCCTGTCCCTGCCTGTGGGGCCGGTGCAGATCAGCTCTCCTGAAAAAATACGTTTAAGGAACCCGGATGAGAAATTAGATACATCCGGTATCCGGGAAAAAAAGAATTCCGGCACGCCAAGCTTTGAAATGCTCAATATTTTCTGATTATAACGGATTTTGGGGAGGCCATTGATTCGGCTTTCTGGTCCTTCCCTATATTTCAGGCTTCTTATCCCTTGAACATGAATTCTCTGTCTTATTTTTGGTCACAATTTCAGAGCATGAACTAAAACGCGTCACAATAAATTCAAATAGTTAAGCATGGTCCCCCAAATCCGTTATAATCAGCTTTCTGCGCTCATGGGATTTACCGATTTGGCCAAAATGAAAGCCCATGACGATGAAATTATGCTGAACTATCTGAATTCAATCTCTTCAGCCATCCTGAGGGCAAGGGCTCTGGCACGCCGGATTAAATCCATCAATCCGAAAATTGCCGTTGTGCTGTGTACAGGCTTCAGCCACAGATTGACAAAAGAGATGTGGCAGTCCGCAGGCGTCTTTGACCTGCTCATGAAACCTTTAATTGCCGGCGAACTGTCCATGGCCGTTGATACTGCGTTGAAAAAAAGCGCCGGTGAAAAAGATATGGTCTGAAGAGTTATTTTCGCCTTGAACTTGGAAAAAGTATCTATTCCCTAACAGCCTGTTGTCTGATTGAATTGATTCATGAATTAAAAATGACAAGATAAGCCCCCGCCACCGCAAGTACAATGGCGGCCAATCGCTGGGCCGTCATTTTTTCTTTGAGCCATACCGTGGCCAGGATAAAAAGAAAGATGGTGGACATCTGGTTTAGTATCGCGGCCCTGGATGCGGTGGTGTATTTCATCCCCGCCATCCAGAGTACCAGGGCAATGTAGTTGCCGCTCACCGTTGCCGGCAAGGCATTGAACCAGGCTTTTGAAAATTTAAGCTCGCGGACAAACCGCATGCGTTCAGGGTGGCACAGCACAACGGGGACAAGGCCGATTACGCCGGCCGTAACCCTGATAAAGGTGGCCCAGAATACATCAACCTGGTCCAGTACATTCTTGGCAATCACAATGCCCAGGGCTACGAACATCATGGCAAGGCACCCTGCCCAAAGTCCCCATAGATTTGGGTCTTTGCGTATTATACCGGGTTTTAAATCATTTAGGGGAACAGCAGCGCCCACCAGAATGGCACAAAGAACCAGCCCACTGCCGATGATCCCCAAAATGCCTATGCGTTCGCCTAAAAGGATATAGGAAAACCCGAGCACACTGGGCAGATACAGACACTCCACCACCGCCACCATGCCGGCACCCAGGTGGTTCAGGGCGGAAAAATAAAATATGTCGGCCAGGGTAATGCCCAATAATCCCGACAGACCGAGAATCCACCATACACGCGGCACCACATCGGGGAAAAAAGGGATGCCCATGACGAGCATGGTCAGACCGATCAGTGCCATGGCCACAACACTTTTATAAATATTCAAGGCAATGGGCGAGAAGCTTTCCCCTGCTTTTTTAAACAGGATAACGGCAAAAGCCCAGAAAAACGCACATGCCAGAGCAAAGGCAGACCCCATAAATTCCTTTTCCTGTTTTACCCTCTATTAAATCCCTTTTGTGGCCGGATAAATGGGGAGATTGGGATACACCACACAGACTTTTTCAAGGCCCATATCCGGGGTGTGGCTGTATTCGGCCTTGAAATGCCACAGAACTTCATGCGCATTCGCCGGTTATCATGACGACAGCACTTTCCGGCAGGCAAAGGCAAAATCTTCGGGAAAACATCCGGCGATAAAGCGCATCTGGGCCTCGGAAAAGGTGCCCGGCGCATAGGGCAGACGCGGGATAAACGAGTACACAAGGTGTTGCTCGGTGACCGGGCTGTTAAACCGGCCTGAAAATTCCACGCTTGTGACCATCTGTGCGCCCAATGTTTCCAGGGTCTGGACGGCTATACGGATGCCGGTGTCCAGGGCATTGCGGGTTGCGGTGTCGGCGGAAAGCACATGGGGGCAGGGGGCTTTGGTCATCAGCATCAGCTCCCATTCACTGACCTGGGCCTTGGGGGCAAACAGCATGACTTTGTCGTTTTCCCAGACGACCAAATCATTGGGACCGTCCGGGTTCATGTCTGTTCGCTGATTGTTTTTAATGGCCTTGATAAAGGCGGTAAAAAAATTTGTGTTGTAGGCGGCTTTATAATCCCGGATAAAGTCAGCCACAAGATCCCCGCAGGCAAAGCAGGGATAAGGGTTGCCGTCGCTGTCCAAGATGCTTTCCGGAATCATGGCGTTCTGCTGGTGGATCATCTGGTGGGAGGCATGCAGCCGGTGTCCGGACTGGGCAAACCCGAATCCGAAATTCCATCCCCATAACGCCCCTGTAAAAAAGGGAGACTCACTGTCCAATGGGCTGCGGTCCCCCGATACCAGGGCATCCATAATTTCCGTGCGCAGTGCCTCAAGTTCATCTGTGGACAGGGGGCGGCCGGTTGCCGGCAGCGTCACGCCCAGCATCTGGGCAAGGCGTACATAGATGCGCTGGTAATACAGATGCCGGATACCTGCCATGTCAGACGGGGTCAGGTCATTGGCCCGGTAGCGGATTTGGTCATTGGCCATGTTAGTGGCATAATGGCCCCAGGGAATGTATGAGTTAGCCCGCATATATTCAAAAACATGGGTGTTATCCAGGCTTTCTCCCACAATGGGGCTGTCCCCCTGAATGCCGGGTTTGAGGACCATCACCTCTTTATAAACATCGGGCAGGGCCGGATTGTTGCCAAGCACATCATAAAGATCATGGTCGTGGATGACCGGGAAGAGCCAGCCTTGATTGTTCTTTCCAAAGGAAAGACCCGTGGGCGGATGGTCCTTACCATTATCATATACAAAATCGCAGGCAAGGCCGGCAAGTACACAAAGCTCCTCCGGGTCCGTGGACGCCTGGGCCAGTGCCAGTTTCAGGGGGCGGGGAAGCAGTTCCAGCATCTGGGTCACAGTATTCCGCTGCACGCCTTTTCCCTTTTGCCACTGTTTCAGACAAGCGCTTAAGGAGCAGTCCGACCGGGCGGGAAGGCATATGGTATCGGGACGTTCTGCCTTGCGGTCCGCCCAGTCGGAATTGATAAAGGTGCTGCCCCGGAATGGAAACGCATTGGCGATTTCATAAATTCGGTCATCCGCGCTTGCCTGGACCTGCCCCTGGGGATAATTCTGCAGGTTTTTCACAGGCCTGCCATCAGGAAGGCGGCCAAGCACATCGTCAGTGCTATTTTGCCTGAAATTGTCCACATCAAATCCAGGTTTGTGGATTCCCACTACAAATTGCCCCTGGGGGGTGACGCAGGTTCTGGGCGCTTTCATCTACATCTCCGGGGCTTTGGAAGGCACCAGGCACAGAAAGGCAAGATGTCCGTCCGAGCTGTTTTTTATCTGGTGGTCAACATTGGGGGGCACATAAACTGCGGTCCCCTGGGAAATGTCATGCCACTGATCCCCGAGAAGCACCTCGCCTTTGCCCTCAACCACGTAAATTTCATGTTCCCAGTCATGGGTATGCCGGGGGGCATGACCGCCGGCTTCAACGTCAAATCTTCTCATGCAGAAATTGGGGGCGCCGTCATCCTTACCGATGAGTACCC
>NZ_JBFXHE010000162.1:0-9349 GCF_050177295.1 Desulfobacter sp. | reverse complement strand
TGGGAGGCGTTTGCCGGGCATCTTGCCGGCGCCGGCCTTGGCTGGGTCCAGGGGGGGCGATTCATTTCCATATCCCGGCCCTTTGATAAAAAGGACGGCGTGGCCTGCCTGCTGGATCTTTATACCGCAGACATGGGCAGTGTCCCCTTCACCATTGGTCTTGGGGACAGCCCCAATGACCAGGCCATGCTGGATATGATGGACATTGCGGTTGTGATCTGTTCGGCCCGCTGCGATCAGATTAAACTGAACCGGCCCCAAACCATTATCCGCACAACAGCCAGGGGGCCTGAGGGGTGGCGGGAAGCATTCAAGGCCATTAACCTAACCTAATTGAGGAGACATTGAAACATGGGCGATTTTCATCAAAACGGTATGATTACCATATTGCACAACCTCTCCCGGCAACCGGTAGAAGAACTGGAATCCCAGCTCAATCAATTTTCAAAAAAACTGCCCCTAGGCCTGGTGCTGCCCTCTCTTTTTTCCGAACTTGAGGGGCCTGCCCTGGCCCATATTGTGGAAGAAGTTGCCAAGGTCACCTATCTGGACCAGATTGTCATCGGCCTGGACCGGGCCACTGAAGACCAGTACCGGCATGCGCTGAAATTTTTTTCCCGCCTGCCCCAGCACCACCGCATCCTCTGGAACGACGGGCCGCGATTAAAGGCCATTGATAAAAAACTGGCTCAGATGAAGCTGGCACCCGGGGAACCGGGCAAGGGCAGAAACGTCTGGTATTGTTTCGGATATGTGCTGGCATCAGGGATGGTGGATGCCGTGGCATTGCATGACTGCGACATATTAACCTATGAGCGCACCCTTCTGGCCCGGCTGATCTATCCTGTGGCCCATCCCGACTTTACCTATAAATTTTGCAAGGGCTATTATGCGCGGTTCACCGAGTCCAAGGTCAATGGCCGGGTGAGCCGGCTTCTGGTATCGCCGCTCTTATCCGCTCTGAAAAAAATCTGTTCATCATCCGAATCCCTGGATTATCTGGAGAGCTTCAGGTATCCTCTGGCCGGGGAATTTTCCATGCGGACCAATGTACTTAAAGATTTACGGATGCCCACGGACTGGGGTCTTGAGGTGGGTATTTTGTACGAAATGAAACGGAATTACAGTCTTAACCGGATCTGCCAGGTGGACATTGCCGACACCTATGATCACAAGCACCAGCCATTGAGTTTTGGAGATGCCGACGCAGGGCTCTCCAAAATGAGCATTGACATTGCCGGGGCCATTTTTAAAAAGCTGGCAACGGAAGGTGAAGTGTTTACAGCAGAAACCTTTCGGACCATTAAGGCCACCTATTACCGCCAGGCCCTGGATTTTGTGGAAATCTACCACAATGACGCGTTGATGAACGGCTTGAACCTGGACCGCCACAAGGAAGAACAGGCCGTGGAACTGTTTGCTGAAAATATCCTGGCCGCCGGGAATACCTTCCTTGAAGAGCCCCATACAACGCCGTTTATCCCGGCCTGGAACCGGGTAAAATCTGCTTTCCCCGACATTATGGATGAATTAAAAGACGCGGTTGAAAAAGACTATGAACAATACCACCCTTAAAACGCCGGCCTGCCTGCTTGACAAGGTCAGGGCCTATCTTGAAATCATTTACCCCGGGCAGGATGCAGACACGCTGGCCCGGAAGGCCATTGCCGTTTTCGAACCCATTCATGACTCCCTGGATGACAGCTGTGCGTCAGCCATCCCCCTGTGGTCTGAAAAAGACATTGCCCTGCTCACTTACGGCAATTCCCTTATGGAAGAAGAAAACCGGCCCCTGAGGACCCTTGACCGGTTCCTGGCGGAGTTTACCCATGACCGGTTCTCCATTATCCACATCCTGCCCTTTTTCCCCTATTCCTCGGATGACGGATTTGCGGTCATGGATTATTACACGGTGAACCCGAGTCTGGGGGATTGGACGGATATACGCAAAATTGCCGGGCGCTGCCGGCTTATGGCCGATCTGGTGGTCAATCATACCTCGTCCCGGATCCAATGGTTTGAAAATTTCAAAAAAGGAATCCACCCGGGAAAGGATTATTATGTGACCGTAGACCCGGAAAGTGATCTGTCCAAAGTGATCCGGCCCAGGACAACACCCTTGCTGCGGGAGGTGGACACAACCGACGGCCCCCGTCATGTCTGGTGCACCTTCAGCCATGACCAGGTGGACCTGGATTTTAAAAACCCTGACGTGCTCATGGAATTTTTATCCATTATCCGCCATTACCTGGATAACGGGGTACAGATATTCCGGCTGGATGCCGTGGCGTTTCTGTGGAAGGAGGTCTGCACCACCTGTCTGCACCTGGGCCAGACCCATAAAATTGTCAAACTCATGCGCACCCTGATCCAGGCCCACAACCCCTGGGCCATCATCATCACGGAAACCAATGTGCCTGCCCGTGAAAACCTGTCCTATTTCGGCATCGGCGACGAGGCCCAGGTGGTTTACAATTTTCCCCTGCCCCCGTTTGTGCTCAACACCATGGTCACAGGCAACAGCAAAGGGATTACAGACTGGCTGAAAACCATGCCCGACACCATGGAAAGTAACACTTGCCTGAACTTTATCGCCTCCCACGACGGCATTGGGTTACGCCCTGTGGAAGACTATTTTTCCCACCAGGAGATGAGACAGCTCATTGATCTGATGAAGGCCTTTGGCGGCAGGATTTCCACCCGGGCGCTCAATGGCCGCCAGGACAACCCCTACGAGATCAATATCAGCCTGTGGGATGCCATGAAAGGGACGGTTCACTGCCGTAAGGATAATTTCCAGGCCGAACGGTTTATCTGCGCCCACACCATCATGCTGGGCCTCAAGGGCATTCCCGCCATTTATATCCACAGCCTGCTGGGTACGGAGAATGATTATGAACGCAGGGAAAATTTGGGGTCCAACCGGGCCGTGAACCGCCATATCTGGAACTACCCGGATCTGTGTGAAAAGCTTTCCAATCCCGACGACCACCATTACCAGGTATTTTTTGCCCTTTGTTCCCTCATGGACAAAAGAAAACAGCAGATAGCATTTCATCCGGACGCCGGACAGACCACCTTTAACATAAACCGGAAAGTGGTGGCATTCCAGCGCAGGCCCGATGAAGTCGTCAACACCTTTGCCCTGTTCTGCATTCACAACATCACAGACCAGGCCCTCACCATTCCCCCAAAAGACCTGCCCGCTCATTGGCAGCAGGCCGGCGTAGATCTGATATCGGAAAAGACCGTACACCTTGATGCGGGACTGGACCTTGCCCCTTACCAGTCCATGTGGATCAAAATGACAGCAAATCATAACAGGATCATTGAATGACTCCCAGCGACATCTCCGGGTTTTCAAGACTGGACCTCAACTTATGGAAAGAATACCTGGACATTGCCCAGGCGTTCTGGCTTCCCCAGAACCTTAAAAGCAGAGCGCGTTTTATTGTACTGCTGTGCCTGGTGATGGCCTTTGTGGCATCCCTGCTTTTCTTGTTCGTTACCGCCGCCACAACCGCCACCCGCGCCTTTGCGCCTGATTTTATCACCCAAACCGCTCCGGGCCTGATGGACTGGATTCAGGGCATTGTCCACTCCGGACTGATCTGGGTTCTGGGTGCCGGATTTCTTATTCCGATCCTGGTCTTTTCCCTGTACTCCAAAAAGCTGAAAGGATTTTTTCTGCCCTGGGGCATCCTTGGGATTCTTCTTCTGCTCTCATTCACGGTTTCAGGGCTTAATGTAATCATAAGCTATGTGGGCCGTTTTTTCCAGACCGCCCTTGCCCAGAAGGACCAGCCCACATTCTGGCGGTTTCTCTATGTGTATGCCTCGGTGTTTGTGATAGGCACCCCCATTGTGGTTATTTACTCATATATCAGAAAAAAACTGGGGCTGTTCTGGCGGGAGTGGATCACCACCAGCTTCATTGACAATTATCTTAAAAACCGGGCCTACTATGCCCTGACCACCAGCAAGGAAATTGACAACCCGGACCAGCGGCTGGCCGAGGACCTGAAAGAGTTCACGGTTACCAGTTTAAGTTTTCTGCTTATCATTCTGGGTGCCATCATCGACCTTGTAGCCTTTACCGGCATTCTGTGGTCCATTTCCAGGCTTTTGTCCGGTATCCTTTTCGTCTATGCCTTCTGCGGCACCCTGATCACCATATTCATCGGCAAACGCCTGGTGGGGCTCAACTACAACCAGCTGCGCAAGGAAGCCGATTTCAGGTACGGTCTGATCCACATCCGGGACAATGCCGAAGCCATTGCCTTTTACCAGGGCGAGCAAGGGGAAAAGGAGCAGATTTTCAAGCGGTTCAAAGCGGTGCTGAAAAATTTTAATTTTCTCATTGGCTGGCAGCGGAACCTTGAATTTTTCACCACCGGCTACAATTACCTTGTCATTATCCTGCCGACCATGATTGTGGCACCCATGTATTTTTCAGGCAAGGCGGAGTTCGGCGAAATCTCCCAGGCCTCATTCGCCTTTGGGCAGGTGCTGGGCGCCTTTTCCATTATTGTTCAGTATTTTGACAGCATCAGCGCCTTTGCCGCCGGCATCAACCGTGTCTCCGCGTTTAAGGAGCGGCTCTTTACGGCATCCGGATCAAAAATGCCGGAAAACGGCACGGAGGACCGGACCCGGATTCAACGAGTCGCCAAAGAGACCCTCCGGGTGCAAGATCTCACCCTGCAAACCCCTGATTATAAACAAACCCTGATCCAGAACCTGAGCCTTGACCTTGACAAGGGCACAAGCGTCCTGATCATGGGCCATTCCGGTGCAGGTAAAAGCTCTCTGCTGCGTGGCATCGCAGGGCTCTGGGCCTCGGGCTCCGGCACCATTGAACACCCTCCGGCGGACAAAGTCATGTTCCTGCCCCAGAAACCGTATATGGTGCTGGGCAGCCTGCGGGAACAGCTACAATACCCCGGCGGGAACCACCTGGACGACAATCAGGTCAAAGCAGCCATGGACAGAGTCAATCTCACGGACCTGTACCAAAAAATGCAGCGTGCAGCCGGGGACAACTCTTTTATCGACGCGGAAAATAACTGGGAAGAGATGCTTTCCCAAGGCGAACAGCAACGGCTGGCCTTTGCACGACTGTTACTGGCAAGACCCCAATTTGCCATCCTGGATGAAGCCACCTCCGCCTTGGACGTGGACAATGAAAAAGCGCTGTACAACACGTTGTCACAGCTTGATATCACCTACATCAGCGTGGGCCACCGTCCCACCCTGAAGGCCTATCACGATAAAATTCTGTTTATACAGGGTGACGGCGGATGGGAAATCCGGAAAACAATGGTGGAATAAATCATTCGGGAGGTGATATCCGCATGATTTGAATTCTGCCAGACAAGTTTAGAAATTTGATCCCGGATTCTATTTTCATCCGACCTGAAAAAATCTAAACCCTTTATTGCCAGCCACATAACAAACAACCGCATCAATGGAAAAATAAGGAAAAGTTTGCAACACATCCTTCTTATATCCCATCACCTGATCCGCATCCGCTTTGAACGGGGCTTTAAGGGATAAAATTTTATCCGCCTCTTTGGCCGGAACATATTTAAACTCTATAATGGTTTTGGTGTCCTTGTATTTTGTATGGTATTTGCCGGTCATTTCCCAGTCGCTTCGGCCCGAAGGGTAATTTACCTCCATGGAAAAAGTGAACCAGCGAGACAGATAACGGGTGCAAAGTTCATAAAAAGCACAGCGGACAAAGTTTTCGTTTATCTTGTCCCAGGCCTGGGCCGGGAATTGTCCAAGATAAGTTTTGTAAAAGCCTGCAAACAATCTTTCCAAGTCAGATTCTGCAAGAAATTTCCTGAACATATCCGTGTACCCTTTGGACACTTCATAGCGGTTGAGTTCATTGTAATAATCAATAAAAATTTCGCGCAAGGTATTATTGGGAAGGCACATGGTAAAATCATCAAAGCAGGAGACCATACCCAGGTAAAACAAAGAAACAGGATAGTAATCCTTTTCAAAAAACTGCCGCATATTAAACTTGGACACAAGCTGTTTTTGATCGTACTCAAGACTGTTCTCAAACACCAGGGCATCCATCATGGCATCGGTGTTTTCCTTAACCATGGTCAACCGCTCTATCCAGGACACATCGGTTTTAATATTGTCGTCTATGAGTTCCCGGGGGATTTCACCATCGTTTAAAACAAAATTTTTTAAAAAATAAGTAACAATGGTTGAATTATAAAGGGTGTCTTCCACATCCGGCAGGAAACGGTAACCATCATAATGGTTTTCCATGATCCCAAGGATTTCAGGCATACGGGCAGGATCAAACTCACAGGCATCAAACACCCGGGCAAGGTATTCTTGGGTTTCCTTATGGGTAAACCCCAGCATACTTACCAATTGTTTGTTTAAGGTCACAATCTCGGCAATATTAAAGCCCGAGGTCAAATCATCAATGGTAATTGGCAACACACCCGTGATAAAGACCTTGCCGATGCTTTGCATCTCAATGCCGGATTTTATGACCTTGAAAAAGGAACGTAAAAAAGAATCCCCTGTGGTCAGTGCCTTATACAAATCGTCATTGCGGGTGGTAACAAGCTGATTGGTAAAGTTGTCATATTCGTCGATGATAATATAGAGGGGCGGCAAGCTATGATTCTGTATTGTTTCAATAATGATTTGCAGTTGATTGGCAACAGACATTTCCCTGGTAATCCCTAAATCGCCAAGATATGAAGCATATCTTGACAAAAAGGTTTGCAGGGATGCGCCTTGTGTTATTGTAAAATTTTCTTCAATGATTCGGATATCGGGCGTAACTGAAACCACAGAAAAATTTAATCTCAGCACCATAAAACTGTTTTTAAGCGGGGTCGGATTTTGCCCTATCCAGGTATCTCCAAAAAGCGAGGAAAATTTATCTTTGCGGTTTATGTCGTAATAACATTCCAGGGTGGAGCACCAGAGGCTTTTGCCGAAACGCCGGGGACGCAAGAATACAGCGACTTTCCATTGTTCAAGCACGTCAATATATCGGGTCTTGTCTACGTAATAATATCCTTGTTCCTGGATCTCATCAAAACTTCCGACAGCATAGGGTATTTTTTTCATGGGTGATCTTTCCTTGTTTGCCTTGCTCATGTCTTATGCCAACACGTCAGTTGGGAAAAAGGTTCCGGGGCCATTGTGCCTACTTTAAAAATTTATATTGCACGGTCATTGCACACCTTATCTTTCCTCCATACGCAGCCTGTGAAGCATGATGGGAAGATGTTTCCCAAAGTGGGTGAAATCATTGTCTGTTGTGAATATGGGAATCCGATTTCTTATTGAAACGGCGCATATCAGAAAATCCGTATTTGACCCCTGGATGCCCTTACCGCGAAGCAGATTATAATATTCCGCGGCCAGTTCAAAATCTTCCGGTAAAAGGGGTAAATCGGTAAACGCCGCCAATATTGTTTTAAGCCTGGTGAATTGCGATTTGTTTTTTACCCCCGACAATATCTCCTGACGGATGGGGCCGATCAGTTGGACTCTTACCTCCTTGATCAATTCCTGAAACTCAAGAAGTTCAATGCCACCCTCGGGCAGTTCTTTTCTTCGGAGCGCCAGGGACCAGACACAGGTATCGACCAGAATTTTCATTTTACCTGCCGCTGATCTTTATAATTATAATCGGCATCATAGTCTATCGTTCCAAACAGCTTAAGGATTTCCACCTGTTTTCGTCGTTGAATATATTCCTGCAGCGCTTCGGTAACCACCGCTTTTTTGGTGCGATGGTTGCCGATAATCAAGGCATCCTCTATTAATTTGTCATCAATGGCTAAATTTGTGGGCATAACAGACATCCTTTTTAATTATTACACATTAAAATATAGTTTATCATGTGTAAACCGGCAACTTAATTTTTTTCATAAACAAAATACTGATTGCTTTTTTCCGTGGTCCCGCGCAAAAAGATCATAAAAAGTTTTTTAAATAGTATGTTAGGGGCATGCCAGTTCCCTTGACAAAAACCGGGGGACTAAAGTACATTCATCCCGTCAATTTTTTATTAAGAAAAAGGACTCAGGTGACACGTCACAGCATAATATACAGAAGCGCTCTCCCCCCGGCCGTGACAAAGCGTACTAAGACAATAGAACGCCCACGGCGTTATACATATAAAATCAAAAACGAATGAAAACAAAGAATGAAACTTAATCATAAGTTAACGGTATTGATTTTTGTCTTTGCCCTTGCCGTATCCGGGATTACCTCTTTTGTTCTTTACCGCACTGCAGCGGATCAGGTGATGAAGGATATCAGGCGCAGACTGCTGGATATCGTGGCCATCTCCGCCGCGAATCTTGATGGTGAACTCCACGCCACCCTGACCGATCCTGCCCAGGAAGACGGAAATGCCTATATAGCCTTTCGCTCCAGGCTGCAGCAGATCAGAAACGCGTCAACAGATATCCATTTCATTTACACCATGCGCAAAGGCCCTGAAGGCGGAATCGTTTTTGCCGTTGATGCTGAAACCGATCCAGAGAAAACCGCCCACCTGGGCGAGGTCTACACGACGCCCTCCAAGTTACTGGCCGCATCTTTTTCCGAATTGAAACACCCCGTGGTTGAGGCAGATTTTTATACGGACGAATGGGGCACTTGGCTCTCCGGCTATGCCCCGTTTTTCCGAAAGGACGGAACACGGGCCGGGGTGATCGGCGTGGATATCTCGGCAGGTACGGTAAAGGAATACCAGCAACAGATGCTGAGGCACGCCGGCATTACCTTTTTGTGTATTCTGCCGTTTATTCTGATCGTCGGTTTTTTAACCGGCCGCAAGATCGCCGGACCGATCATTATGATGAAGGAAGTGGCCGAGCGCATGGGCCACGGCGATCTGGACCACAGGATAATGATCGGGCGGAGCGATGAAATCGGTATTCTGGCAGGATCTTTGAATGAAATGGCCGCCAAACTCAAAGCCGGGAAAAAGGAATTGGAATACCTGGCCAAAAAGTACCGGAATATCTTTGATCATGCCAGCGAGGGTATATTTCAGACGACTCCGGAAGGCCGGCTGATTACGGCAAACCCGGCACTGGCCCAGATGATGGGATACGCCTCAGTCCAATCCATGATGGAATCTATAACCGACCTTGAAAACCAGTTTTATGCCGATTCCAAAGACCGGCTGATTTTCATGGAATCCTTGGAAAAGGAGGATCGGGTAAACAACTTTCAAACCGTTTTCAAACGCCGGGACGGAACCGTGTTCCCGGTGGAACTGAATGCAAGACTCATCGCCGAAAAAGGCGAACAGAAATTGTTCGAAGGCATAGATCGGAAG